>CAYPUO010000197.1:0-6098 GCA_964413775.1 uncultured archaeon | reverse complement strand
CCCACATCCTTGCCTGCTCTTGTTAGGGGACCTACGATGGCTGGAGTGTAAGGTGCCAGACCTAGACAATTAACAGCCAAGCCGAGGAATAAATGATGCATAGCCGTATTTCCCACAATGGCGATTCGTGTTATCCGATTCACTTCCTCATTCGAAGCAGCACAGACATTCCCTACTAATTCATCAAGCTTCTGAGATAAGCTGTGTTGCAGCTGGAATGAGCCACCTTTCACTTGCATTGCATAGGCGATCCGGGTCATTACGTCTTCACCATACACAATCTGAGGATTTAGGGCAGCGGCTTGGCCAACCTGAACGCCTGTGGAAATGTCCAATAAGTAAGCGACAATGGTGGTCGTGCCGATGTCAAATGCAATGCCAAGTTCACCATTTTGACCCTTATCTGGTGATACAACCGCTATAGTCTTTCCAGTTGCAAGAATCTTCGCTTGAGCCAGAACCCCCGGAATGAATGCTCGCAGATCTGAATGTACACTGTGTTGGCATGCAAGTCTTAGACCATCACCTATTTCCTCAGACGACAAGTGGTTCTTGTCAATATCATTGGGTTTCGGAGAGTCGATAAGAGTCAATTTGCATTTTCCACAAGACCCTTGGCCTCCGCATTCGGAGGGGATGTAAAGGCCAACTTGGCGGATTGCGTCGAGAAGCGATGTGTTGATGCTAACCCGTATACGAAGACCCGACGGCTCGAAAATAACAGTTCTCTTCTCCAAGTTAGACCCTTCTTCAAAATAGATGCTTACACATGGTACACTACTAGATCATATGACAAGTTGGTTCGTTTGCCACTTCACAAGATATAACAGCTTAGGTTCGAACTTAATATGCGCTCATGGACTTCAGAGGAGTGTGGTGAACTGTCAGCTACCAAGAGAAAGGACATACTGGAAGAAGCTCGAAGAGTAGCAGAGCTAGCTCTCAAACACGGAGTGGTTCTAAGATTGGCAGGGGGGCTAGCAATTGAGAAACAGTGTCAAGATGTGCGCTTTTGCAGTAGAGAACACAGGGACATTGATTTTGTTGGCCTCAGCAATCAAGCATCCTCCATCCGCAAGATGTTCGATGAGCTGCAATACACCGAAAACAGGCATGTAGCCATATCTACTGCGAACACAAAACTCTCATTTTCAAAGAACAATCTAGATGTCGATATCTTCCTGGACAGCATAAGAATGGAGCACTCTATCAATCTAACGACGAGACTCCTCATCGATGACTCGACTATCTCGATTAGTGACCTTCTTCTTACAAAGCTAATCATCAATGACATGAACGAAAAAGACTGGAGAGACATCTTCACCATCGTCAAGGAAAGCGTGCTTGGGCAATCGGACTCCCCCCATATGTTGAATACAGGCTACCTTGCAGACCTCTGCTCAGGAGATTGGGGACTCTACCAAGATATTGTATGTAACATCAATAAGAGCATTGATTTTATCAATCACTTCGGACTGACGCCTGAAGAAAGAGCGAACCTTGAATACAAGCTTCTAACTCTGAGAAACGAGCTAGAAGAGTCAAAAAAGTCGTGGAGGTGGAAGCTAAGGGCTCTTCTAGGCAAGAGAATCCAATGGAGAGATGTAGTACAAGAGGAGAGTGCAAGCATGGAAAGCCTATCCGAGTTGAGCAGTAGTAGCCATCGCAAGTTTCCGAACCAGAGCGACCAATAATCAGCGCTCTCAGATGGCAGTACTGCATCATCCGCCATCTTCTCCTGCCTATTCTGCATCAGGTCCAAAAAACATCCCCCGAATTCAAAAGACTATTAAGATACACATCTGTTCCATAGACATATTGTACGCGTTGTGGAGAAACTGATCTTGACTCAAGAAGTGTCCGATTCGTTTTTTGTTGAAGAGTCTGTTAGAGTAGTGAATGAAGCTGAGAAGCGCGGAATCATCCTTCGGATTCTGGGCGCCTTGGCCATACACATTCATTGTCCAGAGTATGAACAGATACACTACGGTCTCGATCGGTTGGGAACTGGGAACTCCACTTTCACTGATATAGATTATGTGGCCTACAAGAAGCAGTCGGGTAAGATACGGGATCTCTTTGAGAAAGAAATAGGATACTTGGCTGATCCCTATGTGCTTTATCTGTTCGGTGGAAAACGGCTCATATATAATCATCCAAAAGGGCTTTACTACATTGATGTGTTTTTTGATGAGCTTGACTATAGCCACGTTGTGAAATTCGGGAAGCCGGATAGTGGCCGCCTTGAACTTGATTCTCCAACCATTACCCTAGCAGACCTAGTTCTGGAGAAAACTCAAATCCATGAAATCAATGAAAAGGATATCAAAGACCTGCTTGTGCTTTTCCTTGAGCATAACATCGAGGACAAAGAATCCCGAGAGGCTGTGAATGGATCATATATAGCACAAGTTCTCGCCGATGACTGGGGATTCTGGTACGACGCAACAAATAATCTTGAGAAGGTGAAATCCTTCACTGACCAGTATCTCGCCCAAGGAAAGCTGACTGATGATCATATGGAGAAAGTCAAGGGAAGAATCGATGAATTGCTGCAGATGATTCAGGACGAACCGAAGACGAAGTCATGGAATAAGAGAGCTAAGAAAGGAGTATCAAAGCAATGGTGGCAGGATGTCGAAGAGGTCTATAGATAGCACCTTCCCTCAAGTAAGATACATATCACTCTGGCAATGGCTTCACTTTCGGAATGACTCACGAAGAAACAGCGGCCAGGTCCCTCTCAATGTCCTGCAACCGGCCAGCAATCTGCCTGAGCGCGTCATTGAGGTCAGGAAGAAAATTCGTCTTTTCTGATGCTAACAAGTAGAAGCGTATTGCATTCTCGTCTATCATCCTGATTTGACTCCTGATTGATTCATTGTCATGCAGCGAGTCCACTTCTAGGTCAATTTTGAAGAAATCACCGCTCATCCCCTGTATGGGTTCAAGAATCATTTCAGTTACATTTTCACGCCTGAGTTTCTGGAGAGCTTTCTCATTCTGTTGATGGAGTTTCCGGATCTGCTCCAGTGCGGACTTGAAGTCTTCGCTCAAAGTTTTTGATAGACATTCATTGCAGGCCCGAATAGCCTGTGCTTCGAGTTCTAGTCCGAAAGACAGGATGGACCCTGTAGTTCCAAGTTCCACTCTATATGGGCCTCCCACCAGATCCTAGAACCATCGAGTAATAATCACTTTCGTTTCCGTAAAGAAATGAATTGCATCCGTCCCTTGACCATGCAAATCCCCGAAAAACGAGTCTTTCATTCCAGAGAACGGAAAGTAAGGAACAGGTGCGGCTATTCCAACGTTCACGCCCACATTGCCGGTTTCAACACAATACTGAAACTCACGCGCCCATTTCCCGCTAGACGTGAAAATCGAGGAGGCATTCCCGAAAGGACTCGCATTTATTATGTTAACAGCCTGCTCAAAACTTTCAACTCTTATAATGCCCATGACTGGTCCAAAAATCTCCTCTCTTGCAATCGTCATTTCAGGTTTCACATCCGCAAATATAGTTGGTCCGACGAAGAAGCCGTTTTCATATCCATTGACGATGATGTCACGACCATCAAGAAGCAGAGTTGCACCTTCTTCGGTGCCTTTGACAATATACGACGTGATTCGTTCCTTGGCCTTTGTCGAGATAACCGGACCCATCTGGACTCCTTCCTCAAGACCGTATCCAATACGAATCAGTTTTGCTTTCTCGACCAAGACATCCTTCAACGAATCATAGATCTCATCCATCGCGAGCACGATTGCACCTGCAAGACATCTCTCTCCTGCACAACCATAGCACGATGTCATAAGTGCAGATGCAGTTCGCTCCAAGTCGGCATCTGCCATGACCAAAAGGAAGTTCTTTGCCCCTGCCTGAACCTGCACACGCTTGCCATTCTGTGCAGCCTTTGAATACACTAACTTGCCTACAGGCGTTGAGCCAACAAACGAAACTCCTTTCACATCCGGGCATTCAAGCAACGCATTAGCGACCTCGACATCCCCATTAACGAAGTTTATAGTACCAGGTGGAAAGCCAATCGAGTCCACTATTTCTGCCAGCAAATTTTGGCTCATTGGGGCCTGCGGAGATGGCTTTATGATGTATGTATTCCCAGCGGCAACTGCATATGGCATGAACCAAAGGGGCACCATATGTGGGAAGTTGAATGGAGCGAAGCAAGTAAAGACGCCCAAAGGCTGCCTAAGGGCATACTCATCCATCCCAACTGCAATATCCTCGGCGTTGTACCCCATCATCAACGAAGGTATCCCTGTTGCCACTTCGACGTTTTCTATTCCTCTTCGGACCTCACCTCGCGCTTCATCCAGTGCTTTCCCGTTTTCCATAACCACCATGCGAGCCAGCTCCTCGAATCTCTCTTCCATGAGGGCCTTCATCTCGAAGAGGTACCGAACGCGAGTAATAGGGATAGTACGTCGCCACTTTGCAAACGCGGTCTTTGCTGACTCAACAGCCGCAAGAACTTCTTCCTTGGTACTCATTTGGACTTGTGCTAGGGTTTCGCTAGTTGCGGGGTTTACAACGTCCCGGACATCATCCGATGTAGATTCTACCCATCTTCCATTGATGTAGTTCTTAAGGTGAGGCACATTAGTCATAAAGCATACCTTCTTTTGCACTCTATTTTAGATGCCATGCAAATGTTATTCTTTATTTATGATTCTGTTACAACTCTTAAATGTTGTGAGAGAGGAAGAATCAATTATCTATTGGGTGGACGTCTATTGATACTTTCTTGAGTCGCTTGACCTTGGATACCACTCCTCTTCCCAAGACATATTCGTAGTCAGTGTTATAAAGCTCCATATCGACATTTGCAAGCTCCGAGTACATCCCATTGCTGTATCGCGCCTGAACTACCTGTCTAAGCCCGAGGATGAGACTCTGAGTCATGGCCTTTAGATTCTTGCTTGCCTTGCGCCCCTCATCAGATTGCGTCAGGAATATCGTGTCCAAGTACTCAGCTATTCGAATCCGATAATATATGTATCCCGCAAACACAAGTGCTGCGCCCAAAACCAGTGAGATTATCGGGAATGGGATATCAGAAACAGGACCAGCCAAGATAGAGATGAGTATGAAGACAGCTCCAATGGTGAGGAGAAGAAATCCGAGAACCAGACTAGCTCGCCTTCTATCTGTTAGCGAACTGACTCTGGGATCGTGCCAAGAAGAAAGACTCTTCCTGGCCTCAGCGGCTCCTCGTAGTGCTCTGGTTATGGCCGGCCAGTTCTTTTCCGCGAATTTATCTCCGAGACTGCCTTCCCTTATGGATGTGTTCAGTTTCTGGTAGTCGAGAAGATGCCCTGAGCGATACGCATCTGTTAACAGGATTACATCGCAATACACGTTCAAGTCAGCCATACTTGGCAGATCATGTACTTGAGATGCTCTTTTTTTCTTCTTGCTCAAGTATATCTCCCTCCTAGGACTGATTCCTTGCGTAGTCCCAGAGAAAGCATTATGACTATAGAAGACATTGGTGAAGTACAGCTGTTTTAAGAGTTTGTATGAGAGGAGTCATTGGAAACAGTATTTCCTGCAGAAATTCAAAATATCCTTGGACCGATTTCCGAAAAGAACTGCAAGTTTCTGGAACATTTGCAAATGTTAATTAGAAGGTTCAGCGGTACAAAGGCGCACAGCTCAAAGGAATGACCAAACGATGAAGATAGTTGTTCTTGGTGGACCCGGTATGATGGGACGCGCAATTGTGCGTTTGCTCATCGAGTCGAAGGATGTAGATGAAGTTGTTGTGGGAGACATTGATGCTGCGAAGGCCGAAGCCTTGGTTCATGAGTACGGTGAAAAGCGACTGTCGTCAGTTCGCGTTGATGTTAGCAATCCCGATGACGTGGCAAATGCAGTAAAGGATTCAGATGCTGTTATAAACTCGACATGGGTACACAATTGCTATGATGTGCTTCGTGGGTGTTTGAAAGCTGGAGTACACTTGGTCGATTTGGGAGGGCTTTATCATACTACTCTGAAACAGCTTGCAATCTCTGAAGAAGTTGAGCGGGCGAACTTGATCAATGTATCAGGCTGTGGTGCAGCACCAGGA
>CAYPUO010000196.1:0-6110 GCA_964413775.1 uncultured archaeon | reverse complement strand
TTAGTTCCCCGGAGGTACTCTCTCATTGAATTAGACTAACTATTACAATGAATAAGTGATTCTGAGTAATCTGCACATGCATCGTGACCAGAAAAGCACTAATCGCATGGGGACATCTATAATCCTGCGAAACCGCTGGTTGATTATACTGTCATGAAACCAAATGATATGGAAAAAAATGACAGCATTAGCTAACAGGTGCATGCTTCTTGATCAGTTTAAGAATCAGTGAGAATCTATCCTCTGCGCTGGAAATTAGGTTCTTTGACAGTAATATTCTACCATTTTGGGCGAGGTTCGCTCTAAGGGTTTGATCGGTTAATACTCTTTCAATGTAATATGAATAGTCATTTGGGTGCAAGGTAGAAAGAGGAATAATTGCCTTGTCTAGGCTCTCTGATTCAATACCCGGATATCTATGGGCAATGACAGGACAACCTACCGCTAATGCTTCATATACAGTGTTGCTAGAACCTTCTGAAACGGATGGGAAAACCAGAGCTTTTGATTCTGATAGCAGGCACAGAACATCACGCTTGTCAATCCATCCAGTAAACAGTACACGGTCTGATATTGAAAGCGATTGAGCTAGCTCAAGGTATTCTTTCTTCTGAGGGCCATCTCCAATCATAACCAGCCACAGATTCTCACGATGAATTGACTGCGAAAACGCTTTGAGAACAATATCACCGTGTTTCAATAGATCAAAGCGACCTACAAAGCACACATAATCTGTATGCCTTATATCAAAAGGGATTTGTCTTGCCACATCTCTTTTCAAGAATGAACATAGGTCAATTGAACTATCTGGAATGGACTGAGGGACAACATATACCGCAGTCTTTGCACGAGCACTCAGATGTGATTTCACATAAGATGACAGCCCGGAATTGACGCACAATATAGCAGAACATGATGCATAGCTAATCAGATTAAGAAAGTAGTAAATAATCCTTAGTAGAATCAGTATGACGAAAGGGCTTCCACGTTCTTTATGGTATAGCTTGGATATCTCCAAGTCGTATCCTTGCTGTAGTAGAATAACCTTCTTTCGAGACAGCATAATTGCCGGAAGAAACCACAAAAGGTCCATCTGCGTGTCCGCGAATACCGTCACATGCTTCTTCAATATCTGATATGCAATGAATGAGTTATGGAAAAGACTCCCCCTGAGTTTTAAGAATCTTGCATTGCCTGAAATCAAGGCATTGTCACTCCCAGCCAAATTGCCTTCTTTTTTTCTATTAATCGACAATATACATAGAGAAGGTATTCTTTGCTGTAAATACAGTATTCGATTCCGAAACTCACTACTGTGATGATCATATAATGGTATCTTCACATCGTGTGTCAATACGACTAGTTTTCGTAGACCCTTAGCCATTTTACAGCTTTCAGAGAGAAGCCCGTTATCAAGATTTCTGGTGATGCCTTTTTGCCTATTCTGGAGGGACGGAGATAACTGACTAGCCATTTGTTAGCTAACTACTTATACCTGCCCAATTGGCTTCTACGAAAGCAATCAAATAGTACAAATCTGATTAAAACATGGAGTAGACACAGATGCGAGTCGGACGTATAGCCACGAGAATCTATCCTGATATCGGAGGACCCGCAAAACAGGTGAAATGCCTTTCTGAAGAATTGGCAAAGATTGGATATCAAAATGTAATAATTACTGCAACAGGAAGAAGAAAAGGAGTTATAGATGGAAATTCAGTGCTTTGCCAAATACCAATACAGACTGTTTCAATGAGGAGTTCGTTACTTAGAGTCTTATTCTCTTGTTCATTTCTGTTTCTTGGAGCAGTTGTTTCTCTCTTCGCCTTCACAAAACATAGAGTAAATGTGATTCATACGCATAGCCCACCAATAACCCTGATTATAGGATACTTCCTCAAGAAAATCCTTAGAGTGCCATTAGTCTACACAATTCATGGAATGGAAAGGTGGAGTTCTCGCGGCGAGGAGAAGGCTAATCTAATGACTAAACTTGAGGAATCAATAATTAGACTTGCTGATTTCATAATCACAGTATCTCCGAAGTACACGAACTACTTGAGGGAGAAATATGGGTGCAGGGAGATTCGCACTATTGGTAACGGCGTAGACACAGAGGCATTCGCTCCAAAGAGCCAGAGCCCTTACCTTGCACCAGATGTGTCGATTCCTCAGAAACAAATGCAACCAGTTCGGCTAGTGTCGGTGGGAAATCTGTACCTTCCGGAAAAAGTACTAGGTGTGGAAACGCTTCTTGAGGCACTTAGTCTAATCAAGAATATCGAGTTGCCTTCCTATCAGCTGTATATTGTTGGAGAAGGATTTGAAAAAGAACGATTGAAACAGAAATCCATAGATCTGGGGATTTCCCATGCGGTTACCTTCTTAGGACATAGATATGACGTAGAGCAAATTCTGCAATCTTGCGACATATTCATTATTCCATCCTTGAATGAAGGCAGTCCCAATTCATTGCTAGAAGCGCTCTCGTGTGGCTTATGCTGTGTGGCAACATCTGTGGGTAATATCCCTCAGATAATGGATGGAGTAGGGCTCTTGGTTGGGCCAAGGCAGGCAAGTGAACTAGCACGTATCATCAAAACACTACTAGAATGTCCGAACATGATCCAGGAGTACAAGAGCAGAGCCAGAAAGAGAGCTGTAGAATCACTTTCTTGGAAAGCAATAGCAGAAAAGACAAAAGAAATCTATGTATATTTGTACAACTTAGATTCCGCTTAGTGGAGCAGATCATGTATTCTACTTCCGAATCTTGTTGATAATTCTGAGATAGGACCTTGCCACATTTTCCCAAGTATACTGAGATACCTCCTTGCGACCTCTTCTGCCATACAATATTGCCAAGTCAGGATTCTGAACAAGAAAATCGATCTTTTCAGCAAGCGATTCATAGCTATCAGGAGGAAAAAGAAGGCCATTATAACCATCAACTATCAATTCACGGACGCCGGGTATTGATGACGCAACAACAGGCTTTGAAAGAGCCAAGGCTTCAATAAGTGCGGTAGGAAATCCTTCGTGAAAAGAGGTCAATGCAAACAAATCATTTTCCACTAGTAAGCCAACGGCTTTCTCATGGGTAACAAGCCCGTGAAAGATGACGTTTTTTTCGATGTGATTTAGTTGAGTCCATCGAACCAGTTCGGGTTTTAAAGGACCATCACCAATTATATGCAGACTGATCCCAGGATATTTGCCGGAAAGCATTTTGATGCTCTTGAAGAGGACAAACGGATTCTTCTCTGTTCTCAAAGAACCTAGAAACGATACGGATGGATGTGATTTTGTTGAAGTCTTTGGAGTAGTACAAAACAGTGCCTTGTCTACGCCATTGTGGACTACTTCCATACAATTACATCCAAGCTTATATTCTGCCACTAGAATTCGTTGTATTTCTTGAGACACGCTTATGATGTAATCCGCCTTCCTAAGTATCATTTTCTGCAGATACTTGAGGAGGGAGCTTCTGCCATGGACACGGATATCAGAACCATGCACAGTGACGATCATGGGAACCCTATAGAATTTTGAAATCATATATCCGAGAAGCAGTGGCGCATATGCAGTCTGAACACTGATTACGTGCGGACTAAGTCTGTGCTTTAATGAAACGATAAACCCTGTTACTAGATATTCAATGACACTCCCCTTTGATCTGGCTAAATATGAAAGCAAACCTCTATTCTTCCTTTCTCTCAGATGTTTACCGATCACAAAAACATCATTTGTTTCTGAAAGGATTTTTGCCACTTTGAATGAGTGAATTTCTGCCCCTCCAATCGATGAGGGGTACATTCCTCTGCAGACAAATAATATCTTCAACACAAATCGGTTTGCCAAAAGCATGAATCGATATATAAAAGGCAATGATAGAGAGCAATATTCTCCGTCCTTTTTTGTCACGACCAGATACATTCGTTTCTGCATAAGAACAACGACCTTTTCATGCCATCAGAAATGGCCTTTTGCAAATGCATGATGCTTCTTTTGGACTGATTTGGTCAGAAATCCATCAAATGGCTACTGCGTATGGAAGTGAGAATCATAGGCACTCAATTAATCTGAGATTCATATGACTCCGGTAGCAATGGCAGGAGATTGCCAGAGCATAAGACGATTCACATTCGTAGATAGTTTGACTCAATCGACAGTGCTTGTGAATCAAAGAATTCAATCTGCAAAAGGAGTTGAGGAATCTGTTCCCCTTGCGATATTATCTCGTTACCATAGCAACTGAATCTGAGCCAAACCAACTCTCTATTACCATCTTACATGAATACCAGATGAGCGAGGAACAGTATAAAGGTCCTTGCTCAGATGCAGCACAGGAAGCATTTTAGACTTTGGCGGACAACTGCATGCAAGCAGCGACAATCAATCCTTAGCTGGGTGGTAAGGAAAATTGAGCGGAAAAACAATAGTAATGATAACACCCAAATACCCTCCGGAAGGAGGCGGGCTTGAATATCATGTGCAGCGTTTGGCAAACGCGATGGTACATGCGAATTGGAGTGTTGTTATTCAGACTACAACTCAACATGTCTCTTCGGAGTTTAAGAATAGACGAATGACAATAATCAAGCATCGTTCGATTGCAGAACCTATGGGAAGCCCGATAGCGCTGGGGATTTATCGGTCCATCAGGCGTCAAGCAATGGATTTGGTGCATGTCCATGGACCATATCATTTAGTGTCGGTAATGGGGATGCTTGCAGTAAGAAGAGGAGTCCCCGTCATCCTAACACTTCATGGACGGCCGTACTTTTCAGGGGTGCTCAAGCGCACAATTCAGTCTGTTTTTGAACGTAGCGTCCTGAAATTCATCGCAAATAGAGCTAATCTAGTAATTGCCCTAACAAAGGCCGATGTGCGCTTTCTCTACTCAATTGGAGTCGCCGCGAACAAAATATCGTTGATACCTAATGCCGTCGACACAAATTTCTGGGCACCTGCAACAATATGCAATGAAGCACCTGCCTCATGGATGAGCAAGTCCATCTTGTATGTGGGATTTCTTAACGAACGCAAAAACGTCCATCTGCTTCTGGAAGCCTTCGCGAAAATTGCAGGTAGACACGAAAACATGAACCTGGTAGTCATCGGAAATGGACCCGAACGAAAGCACCTTCAGGCTTTGGCAGAGAAACTGGAAATTGCGGACCAGACGAAGTTCATTTCAAAAGTATCATCAGAGGAACTCAGAAACGCATATCGGTACTGCTCTGCATTTGTGTTACCCTCCCATTCCGAAGGACTACCTACTGTATTATTAGAAGCCATGTCATGCAAAGCAATAGCTCTTGTTTCAGGGATTGGTGCATCTCTTGAAACTGTTAGGACCTGCCATAATGGTTACTTGTTTGAACCAAACAATCCCTTCGATTTGGCAAAGAAACTTGAATTGGCCCTTTCGACTAAAGAAATCGACAGAAGGAAAATCCGAGAAGATGCACGAAGAACAGTAATCGAAAAATATGATAATTCAATGATGATACAGAAGATCAAGGATTGTTATCTTCAAGTTCTTTCAGAAGGTCTGAAGAACAATGCTTCTACGGCAGTTCCAGATATGCGTTGAGTGTGTAGGCATTGCATGCGTATGATAATAGGATAGTACAGAAATGGGCGGTCCAATGTAGTTGCTTCGAGGACGCACGATTTTCATAGAGCCACAAAATGCCATACTAATGGAATGCAATGTGTTTGCAAGGACAGAAGATGTCTACATCATTATGCCACATCTTCTTTTTGATTCGAAAGGCAGGTAAGAGGATAGAACAAACACCTATCCGGATAATAAAGAGAGTTGATGTAGATACTTAGGTTGACGAGAACCATCTCTCTAACTTGAAATACCAATGCACATCACCTTAATATAGGATAAATGAACTCTCAGGGCAGCGATAACTCAGAGGAGCATGGGTTGGTTGGAGAAAATCTGTGTAGCTTTGCCAGCATACAACGAAGGGAAGACAATAGGACGTGTAGTATCATCTGTTCCAAGAAGAGTTGAAGATGCATTTGATACGATTATTGTTGTAGTGGACGATGGATCTACCGACAACACCGCACAGAAAGCAATAGAAGCT
>CAYPUO010000195.1:0-6111 GCA_964413775.1 uncultured archaeon | reverse complement strand
GTCATGGTCAGTTTGTCCAACTTGCCATCATCGATTCTATCTCTGTTCCTGCCTGTCAGTAACTCGCTCTCATGCTGTTCAATTACTCCAAGAAATGCACGGATCACTCTGGTATCTCGTCCAACAGTCTGCCTAAGCCTCTGCTTGGTCCTCTTGGTCATGGCCTCCCAGTTGATGGGAACCTTGACCGCGACTGTGACATCCTTGGAACGAGCCATTGTTCATCGCCTGTCAACATATAAAGTTCTGACCCGTTTCTTGAGTCAGTTGAGTTCACTCCTCTTCTTGTCCAGAGGGACTCTTTTGAACTCGTACAGGTTTATGTTGAATACCTGACTTGTATGTCAGAAGACTGCTGTCTCTCGACTAAGAAATCAGGAGATCGCGCCTAGGGCTCCATCGTCTTCTTGGTCTACATCGAACACGATTTGGCCTGCTGTTTCTTTCTTCTTAGAAGAAATCCTTGAAACAGAAGATGACAGTTGTCCTATCGTAGGTCCGGTGGATTACTTGTCATGGTAGACATTATCGATGATGATTGCATAGGCAAGTAGCATCAGGCGGGGTGCCTGTGGGTCTAGGATGTGAATGACATAACGGTCCTTGAAGTTGAATGCGGGAGCGAATACGTCTCTCCATCTGTCAGCCTTCTTAATCTCAGCATAGACCTTCTTCTTGTCGTGAGCATCTGTTATTGTGAAGTTCCATTTCATAACACCACCCTGTGCCTTGTAGATCATGTTATCATCAGCATCATACATGTCAATGGAGCCGCGAAGAGCTATCATTGCCCGTTTTCCCCTTCCGATAAGCTGCTCATCGGGTGTCTTCACATCGTAGATAGGACGGGCGCTCATTAGCTTCTTGTTGATTATGCATATTGGAGTTTCATCCAGTTCCTCAAACCGGATTTCGGCACGCATGGAGATTAGTTTTCTCTTCATGAAACCGACTTTCTCACCTTGCGGATTGTATATTTCGCCGCCACCGAATTTCCACGCCTTTTCATTCATCACATAGTATTCGATTGAAGGGTCCAGTAGATTCAATGTATCTCACCGAGTATTGATAAGGATTCAATATAATTTAAGCAAACCTAGGCTCTAGACGGACTTTCCTTCCCAGAGAACACGTTTAAGAGGTGCTGTGCTCATAATCTCTTGAAGCTTCTAACCGAAGGCATGAAATGTACCACCTTTCAGCGTGTAATACAAACTCCTAATGCCTACGAGAAAGCTAAAATAGTGTACGTTAAGACTGAACTCATATACCAAGTGACTAACGAGTAGGTGATTACAGTTGCAGACTCCCTATACCGACTTCATCAAAGCCATCAATGATCTATTCAAACCAATATCAGACATCTTCCAGCCGCTAGGCATTCCATTCGGTGGTCTGGCATGGTTTATGATAATCACTGTCGGAGTATTAGTTCTGATAATCATCTTTCAATTCATTAGAGGTCGGCGAGCAGGGGGCGGCACTGCCAATGTCACTGATGGTATCCAGAAGATAATCGCATCAACTGGTGATGTGTCCAGTGGAATGGCAGGCGCAAAGAAGCTGAAGTTCCTAAAGACCCCCAGTGATGCACTTGTTTTCCTTAAGATTGAGGAGAATGCTATCCAGCAGGCCCTGTCAGCGATTGACTACTATGCTCAACAGGGCGAGATTAGCGAGTCAATGAAAGAGAAGTTCATTACCTCCTATCAGACACGTCTTGAAACAGTCCGTGCAGCAGCTGCAAAGGATGAACAGATTAAGGAGATGGTCGATACTGGTGATGCAATCGATCGGGCTCGTTCTGATTATTTGAGAAAACTTGCTGCAATGTCTGGCACCGAAGTGGAAGCGGATACCACTGAAGGCGGCCCAACTAGTGTTGGTGTTCCAGGAACCGTAAGTACGGGTCCAGCAGTTACACCTACGGCACCTTCCGGTGGAGCTCCAACTGGTGGAGCTCCGAGTGGTGGTCCTCCGGCGGGTGGTCCTCCAGGTGGTGGCCCTCCAAGCGGTGGAGCTCCCGGTGGCGGTCCCCCAGGTGCAGGAGTACCAAGTGGTCCTCCAAGCGGCGGTGCTCCAGGCGGTGGTCCTCCGGGTGGTGGCGCTCCTGGTGATGCCTCTCCAAGTGGTGGTCCCCCAGGCGGTGGAGCTCCCGGTGGCGGTCCCCCAGGTGCAGGAGTACCAAGTGGTCCTCCAACTGGAGGTGCTCCTAGTGGCGGCCCCTCGACTGGTGGTAAAAGCTCACTTCAATCTGAGATGCTTGCAGAAATGGAGCGTCTTAAGGCACTCATGAGTGGGGATTAAGCATTTCCCCCTTCCTTTCTGAAACTATCAAGAAGATAAGATGGGTCTAGAGTGGCATAGATGATAGTATTAGTTCTTTCTAATTGTAGGGCCAAAAATTGCACACTTCTCTCCGACCTGATAAGCAAGAGAACGTAGTTACAGGTATGGCTGTTAAAAAGTGGCATTACATTGGCGGACATCTATACCGGCTGGCGGAGGTATTCCAGAGTAGTCGTGATGCAATACTTCTCGCAAGGACCCTTAAGCAGAACCGTTGTGTTGTGATTTCAAAGACATATGATAATAGATGGGCCGTATATTGGAGAGCGAAGATACTAGCCCCGCAACACGAAGAGATATCTTATACCACCATGTAATTTCACCACACTCTCCTCTCGTGCTTTTCTTCGCTCTCCCGGAAAGAATTTCTGTATGATGTATGTTCTAAGTGATATCACTATTAGGGGACTACTAATGTCAAATGCGAAGCTGAATGCGGCAAAGAGTGTGATACCATTAATACCAGCACATGGCGCAATAGGGCTTGGGAGCGGCTCTACAGTTGCAGTCTTTGCAAAAGAACTTGGTAGCGAGGTTGCTGAGGGTAAGGTTGCAGTCCAGGTGGTACCAAGCTCGTATCAGGCATACCAACTTGCAGTTGAGTTTGAAATTCCTCTCACAAATCTCGACCTCAATCCTAGCCTTCTTCTTACCGTTGATGGCGCTGATGAGGTTGACAGAAACCTCAATCTAACCAAAGGCGGGGGTGGTGCTCTCTTTCAGGAGAAGATAGTCGCCTCGGCATCTGAGAAACTAGTCATAATTGTAGATGAATCAAAGCTAGTTGATTGTCTAGCCACGAGGTTTGATATACCCATCGAAGTCTTGCCTTTTGCATTAGGGCACGTCAGGAATAAGATCAATCAAATGGGTATTATACCGACACTAAGAATGGCTCAAAAGAAAATGGGGCCAGTAGTTACAGATAATGGCAACTTTCTCCTGGACCTGAAATTCAAGAAGCCAATAGAGGATCCTGCGCGAGTCGCTGTTGATCTGAAAATGATTCCTGGTGTAGTCGAAACTGGACTGTTTGTCAGCATGGCTGATGAAGTACATGTTGGTAACGAAACTGGAGTCAAGATACTAAAGAAGCAACGATAACAGCGTGCACAAGACAGGAAATAGAAGACAGAGATGTGTGATGGTTTCATTTGCATAGATAGTCTTTTATCACGGACCGAAGTGAACAACAAACAGCGGCCATAGTCTAGTTTGGTCAGGACGGAAGCTTCCCAAGCTTTCAACCCGGGACGAGCTTTCACTAGAGGCTCGCGGGGATTCAAATCCCGGTGGCCGCACCACTTTCCCTATTACATTTAAGAACCACAATACAATACTTGCTCGGCGAGCAATGAATTTCATGACCCCGATGAGTCAAATTGACGATGACTTGGATCTTGAGTGACGAGCTCGCCACTAATACTTTCGGACACCTCTACACATAGATGTGCAATTAAGCGTACAATTCACAAAATCCTTTTAAGTTGGGTAGATGCAGTCTATATTGGTCTGGGATGCCACGTGATTATATAGAGGATGAGCTCAGCAGAAAGAGTGTATTCAAGTCTGAGCATTACTTATCGATTGACTTTGTACCAGAAACTCTTCCACATCGAGAAACAGAGCTACGCATACTTGCGCAGAGTTTTAAGACCCTTATCACTTCTCCAGGACAGACGAGTCAGAAGTTTATTATTGAAGGCCCTGTGGGCACCGGAAAGACTGCTGTAACCAAACGCTTTGCAGAGCAGATGGTGCTTGCTGCTCGAAGACCCGGCCGTGACATAAGATTCCATAAAATCCACATCAACTGCAGAGTCAACAAGAGTGCATATCTTGTCTACCTAAAAATACTCCGCGAGTTCAAACCAGAGTTCCCCAGAAGAGGTCACTCACCTGAAGAATTACTTCAATTGATTGTAGAGGTCCTTGAATCAGAAGATCGATACCTTCTCCTGATTCTTGATGAGCTCGATTATTTCATCAAGCAGAAGGGAGGAGATATCCTCTACAATCTCACAAGGCTCATGGACGATCAACTGAATGCACAACAGAGACTGTCAATCATCGGAGTAGGTCGTCGAATAGCGCTGGATGAAGAGCTGTTTGATTCTAGTACGCTGAGTACCCTACAACAGAACATTATCCGTTTTAAGAGATATAATGCAGAGGAATTGGCCGATATCCTGGATGATCGTATTAGAATGGCCTTTGAAGAGGGCGCAGTGATGCCAGAAACTCTCCAATTGATATGCGAGATGGCAGCCGAGAGAGGTGACGCTAGATATGCCATAGAACTGCTATGGCGTGCTGGGAAACAGGCTGATAGCGTTGGTTCAAGCAAGATTATCCCAGACTACGCAAGAAAGGCCAAGGCTGATACCCACCCTGAGTTAAGGACTGAGATTCTCGATGCTCTTCCCAAGCAGAATCGATTTCTTCTGCTGGCAACCGCACGTAAGCTCAAAGAAGTGAGAAGTGCATATGTAACCATTGGAGAAGTAGAAGACATGTATCGTTCAGTATGTGAGGAGTACAACCATGAACCGAGGGCACATACACAGGTTTGGGAATGGGTTCAAGACTTGAATGCTCACGGAGTAATAGACACGAAACGCTCAAGTGTTGGCCAAAGAGGCCAGACTACCATGATAGGTATCTCTGATGTGCCTGCAGAGATACTCGAACAATATTTGCTCAATTCACTAAAGAGGGGAAGGTCATAAGTAATGAATTCGGAACAAAGACCTAGGGTCGAAATAGAAGACCTCTTTTCCTCACGAGGTAGAATAAAGGTTCTAAAAGAACTTGCAGAGTCAAACGAACTCAATATATCCGAGCTGTGTCGACGTGTAGGGTTGAACCATAATACAACAAAGTCACATCTCAAGGCACTTGTTGACTCCGGCTTGATTGAAGAAAAGATATTCGGGCGAATCAAGATCTATAGATATCGAATCGAGGATTTACGAGCACGCTCCCTAAAGAATTTCTTTGAGCTCTGGTACTCTTGAGGGAGAACATAGGGTGACATCTTATCTTGGTCGTCTGTTTTACATTGGCTTCTCGTACCATGGGTCACAATGGCAACCCAATGTACGTACAGTTCAAGGTGAATTGGCTAGAGCATTAACAGCTTGGAGTGGATACAAGTACACTCCTGATACGCTGTTGTTTTCAGGTCGGACTGACAAAGGTGTAAGCAGTCTGGGTCAGATTGTCAGCTTTGATTCTGTTGAGCAACCGAATCTAGATGCTATCAATTCAAAGCTTTCTGATGACATAGTACTCTGGGCTTTCTGTGAGTCGCCCTCTGAGTTCAATTCACGTTTTGGAGTTTTGTCTCGTCACTATAGATACTATTTGGACACCAGTATGACGGATCTGGATATTTCCAAGATGAGAGATGCAGCAAATCGATTGGTTGGCACACATGATTTTAGGCTGTTGTCAAAGCCTGACAATGGGCGGAGCACCATTGTGACTATTCTAAATACATCCATTGGCACTCACATAGATACACTAGTGCTTGACATGTATGGTACCAACTTCCTCTGGAAGATGATAAGGAAAACGATTACATTGCTCAAAATGGTTGGAATGGGACAGTATCCACCTGAAATTGTGACGGACCTTCTTGAAGGGCGCAACCCAGTTCAAGGAGGAATCAAACCTTCTCCACATGAAGGGCTCGTATTAGTTGAGTCTATCATACTTTTCAAATGAAAATTAGCAAGAATGCAGTCCGCCTTGTTCATA
>CAYPUO010000194.1:0-6115 GCA_964413775.1 uncultured archaeon | reverse complement strand
GCACTAGATGGCGACCTGCTTGCGCTCTTGGGCGGCCTTTTCCTAGCCATCTATTTCATAGGTGGACGAAGATATGCAAAGGGTCTACCAATCTCTGTTTATACTGCAGTGGTATACATCACAGCTGCAGCAGTCACCCTTATCGAGTGCCTGGTACTGGGCATTAATGTCATTGTACTTGATCCAACAGAGATTATAATTTTCATAGCACTGGCGATTTTTCCGACTGCACTTGGGCACTCCGTTAATAACTACTTGCTTACACTCGTCCCCGCTTATGTTGTGTCCTCTGCCGTTCTGGGGGAACCAATTGGAGCCACAATCCTAGCAGCTATTTTCCTGCAGGAAATACCTACTTCAATCACCTTTGTGGGCTTCTTCATAATACTAGTGGGCGTTGCACTGGTTCTTCTTGACATTGCAGCCAAAGAGAGGAAGCGGACTCGATTATCCCTTGATCACACCTAAGGGGCGCAGTCTTACTGCCTTTGTCGCAATACCCACTGCATGAGAAACTTCGACAACTTCATCGACATCCTTGTATGCTCCAGGAGCTTCCTCAGCAATTACCATTCCTGTGGTTGCCCTTACAATAATGCCTTCCTTTGCTAGATTGTTCTGGACATCCTTTCCAAAATACGTCCTCTTTGCCTGGGACCTGCTCATGAACCGTCCTGCTCCATGAGCCGTGGAGCCAAAGGTCAATCCCATTGCTTTTTCATTGCCTACCAGTATGTAGGAGGCGGTTCCCATTGTTCCAGGAATGATGACTGGCTGTCCCATATTCTTGTATGCAGCAGGTGTTTCGGGGTGTCCCGGAGGAAACGCTCGGGTGGCTCCCTTTCTATGCACGACCACCTTTCTCCTTTTACCATCAATATTGTGCTCTTCTACTTTACCTATATTGTGAGCGACATCATAGATTAGATGCATATCAAGGTCTTCGGGCGAACTGCCCATGACCTTTGAAAACGCTTGTCTTGTCCAGTGCATCATGGACTGACGGTTGGCAAAGGCATAATTGGCGGCTGCGTTCATGGCGCCAAGATAGTCTTGTCCTTCATTTGATGTAGTGGGTGCGCTGCAGAGTTCCCGGTCTGGCAATTCGAGGTTGTATTTTCTCATGGCCCCTGTCATCACCTTAATGTAGTCCCCACATACTTGATGGCCTAGGCCTCGTGAACCACTGTGGATCATGACCATTATCTGTCCCGCACCTGCAATGCCCATAGTCTTTGCAGCGTCCTCGTCGTAAATCTGGTCGACGACCTGAATCTCCAAAAAGTGATTTCCAGAGCCTAGAGTGCCGACCTGTGAAAACCCTCTCTTCTTTGCCTGCGGCGAGACTTTGCTTGGATCCGCCATTTTGAGGTTTCCGTTAGCTTCCTGATGGGCCAAGTCCTCGTCCCAGCCATATCCATTATCAACTGCCCATCTTGATCCGCCTTCAAGTACCTCGTCAACGCCCTGTTTGCCGCCAAGTCTGATGTTTCCTTTCTGACCCACGCCAGTTGGCACTTCATCCCAGAGCTGGTTCACAAGGTCCTTCATCTTACTCCTCACATCCTCGAGGTTCAGGTTTGTCCGAAGGATTCTAACACCACAATTGATGTCATATCCAACGCCTCCAGGTGAGATAACGCCTGCATCGTAGTCTGTTGCTGCAACTCCACCAATCGGAAAACCATACCCCTGGTGTCCGTCTGGCAATACAATACTAAAGTTGTAGATTCCTGGCAAGGATGTTGTGTTCACAGCTTGGTCAAAGGTCTTGTCCTGCTTCATCTTATCTATTAGGCTTTCTGATGCATAAATCCGCGCAGGTACTTTCATCCAAGGTTTGGTTCCTTTGGGGATCTCAAAGATATGGTCTGATATTTTTCTTATCTGCAAAACGCCTCACCTTTGGGCAAATTGAGATGACCCTCTCTTCGTACGCTATAAGCGTTGTGAAGTGTGATTAAGCAGGAGGATTAATTAGCTGCGTTATTCTATTTTCGCCGGGCATAAGCCCTGAAGCAAAGGAGGTCTGATGCGAATAGAACCAGATGTTCGCCTTACTGCATTGGTTAAGGTTCACGGGTGAAGCTGCAAGGTCAAGCAGCTTGACTTGACACGGCTACTCCAGAATGCGGGGATTCTTTCTTGCGAGGCAAGATGTAGTGAACTGATTGGAGATGACGCAGTTGTACATGTGATTGACGACCACACTGCAATTGTAGAGAATGTGGATGTATTTACTCCAATTCATGACGATCCGTTCATTCAGGGTGAAATCGTTGCATGCAATGCCACAAATGATGTCTTTGCGATGGGTGCAACTGACATCATTTCTCTGCAGGCATTTCTTGCTTATCCGAAACAGCTTACCGAAGTCATCCCTGTTGGCGTCCTCAAAAAAATGGCTGCATTCATGAATCGGCTTGATGCCAAGATTACAGGCGGACAGACCATACAAAACCCTGTCCCGGTCTTTGGTGGGATTTGTATGGGTGTGACCAGTCCCAGTCGAGTGATCTATTCGTCTGGAGCTCAGTCTGGCGACTTGGTGATGCTCACGAAGCCACTAGGTATACAGCCCGCCATGAGGTCATATAGAGACCTACGAGATGAAAAGCGCGATGCATTGCTTGCACGCTTCTCTGAATCTGAGCTAATTCGGATGCAGGACATTGCAGTTAGAATAATGACTCAAAGTAATCTTGAAGCTGCTACTGCAATGCAGGAAGTAGCAGCACATGCGGTTACCGATGTTACTGGGTTCGGATTGCTTGGGCATGCTGGAAATGTGGCAGCCCTGAGTTGTGTCGACGTAATCATCAATAAGGTACCTGTTATTAGAGGCACACTTGAGCTTGCTTCATTCTTTGGGCATAAGCTTGCTCAGGGATTTGGCACAGAAACTGCTGGTGGTATGCTTGTATTCATAGCGCCTGAAGAGAAGGAGCGACTTGTTGAGTGTCTTGGGGAGCAGGGCCTCCCCTGTTGGCCTGTTGGACATGTTGTAAAACCAATCAATGAACCTTTGGCAAGACTGGCTGAAGATGTTGAGTATATTGAGACTGGGTTCCCATGAGGCTCGTTGGAACCCGCGAGGGGCTGACGGTCGAGGGCTGCTGCCGCAAGCAGACGGTCTCCCAATTCACTGTTTCACGGGGGTGTCTGGAAAAAGCTGAGCTACACATACGCGCGATGTCGATACGTTCCTCAGCAGGATATATGGCATAGAGTACGGCAAACCATTTAACGCCCCAACGTACCAAGAATCATGCTGCTTCAATTGATGTTAAGACACATAAGAAATACATCAAGTGATTGTGTGTTACACGAAAGAGGACAAACATAAGAGAGGCTATGGTTCGCATGAAGGTTGTGGTAACTGGTCCCTATGAATCTGGAAAGAGCTTGATGATTAACCATATTACGAAGGGTGCTTGTATCAACGTTGAGCGCAGAGGCACAACTATAGCCATGGATCATGGAGTTTCCGTTATTGATGGCATGAATGTATTTCTATTCGGTACTCCCGGACTGCTAAGATTTCGGACAATGAGGAAGATCCTCAGTTCGGGTGCAGATGGCATTGTTTTTGTTGTGGATTCTGTTGATTCTGAATCCGATGCTCGAGCAAAACTATTCTTCCGTGAAATTGCCTTCTTTCTTCCAGGAGTTCCATGTGTCGTGGCGGCGAACAAACAGGACTTAGATGGAGCAAGACCCGTAGATCAGTTGCGCAATGGCATGAGATTTCTAGCAGGACTGCCAGTGATCCCTGTTTCTGCCAAAACTGGTGGGAACGTTGATAGCATGCTTCGAACACTACTCTACCTAACGATGATGCAATGGAGTTCGGTGTTTTCCAAATTTGCAGAATATAGTGGACAATCTAATGGTCTCAAGAAACTGATGAAAGACCTGAACCTCCAGCGTGAACAGGCTGTTGGATATCTACGCCGGTTTGAACTCCGAAAACTGCTAACAGTTCAGGTTGGCGACGAGCAGTTTACCGTGAATGAATCAGTACGTCAGCTATTAGAGAATCCGGTCCTAATAATGCGAAAATAACATCAGCAGAAAGAATCAAAAGCAGGAAAAATAGCTCTCGACCTATCACTATGAGGTGCAAGAGTTGGACGAAGAAGCTTCACCAGATGATGATTTGGATCCGGCAGAACTACTTGATGAGGCAAAAGCAGCAGAAGACGCTGGCGAGAAGGATGCTGCTGCCAAACTTTACAATGCTGCAGGCAACATCTACATGTCAGTGGCCGAATACGAAGAAGCGCGACCTTGCTTTGAAAAGTCTCTTGCTATCTATAACGAGCTCAAAGACGAAAACGGAATCAGCGACACTACCTATAATCTCGGTGTTGCACAGATTAACCTTGAAGATTGGGACGATGCTGTCAAGACTCTCAAGACCGCCATGAACCTATTCACGAATTCGAAGAATCAGGATGGTTCAGCTGACGCTTCGTATGGTTTGGCGCTCGCAACTTTGGGTAAGGGCGAATTTGATGAAGCTGTTGTGTTGTTTGGACAGGCTCAGAAGGCATACAAGAAGGCGGGGAATAATCAGGGTGTTGCCAGTACAATCATGGATCTAGGCAGTGCATATGCTGACAGAGATGATTTTGAAACTGCTGAGAAGACCTTCAAGAAGGCACTGGCACTATATCGGGAGATTGACGATAAGGCGGGAATAGCTGACGCTCTCTCTCTCCTCGGCGATATTGCGGAAACCAAGAATAATCAAAAGAAAGCAGCTGAATGCTTCGTCGAAGCGTCGCAGTGCTACCTCGATGCAGAGATATTCGATATTGCTAAGGAAGTACTGGACCGTGCAGAACAGAAGATGTGGGACGTTCCGAAGGCTACCAGGCGACGGCTGCGGAAGATCATTGACGACATTAGAGATGCGCTTCCTGAAGATGTCGAGTCCGATGAAGAAGAGGACGAGGAGTTCGATGAGGACCTCCTTGAGTTCACCGACCATGAGTAGCAAGAACTGCCTTTCTGTACAGGAAAACGTTTTCTGTGTTCGACCTGAAGGATTGCTGTCCGCACAAGGAGACACTCTCTTTGAACAGCACTAATCGAATTGCAGTCACGCTCATCACTCTCACACTTATTCTATCCCCCATATGTTTACCATTCCTATTCGATGGGCAGAGCGGGTTAGTTATGGCTGGTGTAAGCGGGCCAAAATCTGATTATACTCTTGGTGCCAGTTCCAATGACTCAATCCCAATTCGTCGAGTGACTTTTGTGGCACACGATGGCTCTTCGTATCTAGATGACTTTGCATACATTGCAGCAGTGCCCTCATCCATCTACTATTCTGGAGGAACGAGGTATATCTCGCCATTGCTTTATACTGGGAGTTCAGATACAGAAAATTGGTTCCTAGACGACTGGAACAGCTATCTTTCATCAGATGGTGGCAACTCAGAAGTGATTACTATCGGCAACTTGAGTCAAAGCGAGATCTATAGTCTGCAGGATATCACTGGTGCAAGAGTTTACCCTCAGATTACCGGTTCAACATCCTCAGAGATTGCAGCGAAGATTGCGCTGAATGACTGGAGGTCCGCAGACACAGTTGTTCTCTCTCTATCGAAAGACAATTTTGTGGCTCCACAGATTATTAACGGTAACGCGTCGTACACGTTTTCCAGTCCTGTAATCAATACTTATGAGACCTCTGTGTCCGTGAACAACGATTCGAGCGTATCAATTCCCTTCACTCCGCCTGCGGGGACTGGTTGGATTGATGCAGCGGTTAACTGGACTGGGAGCGAGATATTTACTCATATTCTGAAAGATCCTCAGGGACGAGCGGTTGACTATTCAGTCTATAGGCAGGTCATATTCGAACGAAATCCAGCAGCAGGCTATGTCACAGACGCACTTCCGCTCTACTCCTGGGTGCCTATGAGCTCTCCCGGAGAATGGTCAGTGTTGGTTAGACCTCAGTCTTTGATTCAACAGCTAGTCAATCTTGATGCCACCTTCAAGTTCTATCCTGGGTTTACTCGGACAATCACTGTGCCTGCTGATGCGAAGTGGCTGAACATTACTGCAAACTGGGACAATGCAGGGACCACAATAGACC
>CAYPUO010000193.1:1376-6116 GCA_964413775.1 uncultured archaeon | reverse complement strand
GTGGTGCCACTCCTGTGAAGAAGGTTGTAATAGCAGAGCCTGTGGAGGAAAGGAACACTGAGTCCATCCTGCCCTTAAGGGATTGTGCTAGGTAGGTATCGGCCCCGCTCTTCTTCAGGTAGTTGTAGCCGAGTCCGTCAACAATGAGGAGGACAATATTATCCGAATCTTGTAGGTCGGATAGGTGGGAATCCCTAAGGTCTGGATACGTTGATGGTATCCCGCAGCCGGACGAAATGGAACTCATGAGGTTGACAATACTTCCCCCCGAGTAGTCAGGCTTCTTCATAACCAAGTCCTATCTCCCCGCAGTTATTAAAACGGTGCCTTAAATGCCGTTTCCACTGAGCATATTGTTTCTCCGCAAATGTCCGGGTCCAAGGTGCCCAGACCATGTCTGTTTGCAAGGGGAAGATACTCGACTTGCCCCACCTTGAATCCCATGACCCTTGTCACTGTGGCATCAACTGCAACAGGGTTCTTTCCGACCACGAATATCCCAAGGTTGTGAGTCTTAGGTCCATTCCACCCCTCAATACCGACTCTGCCGTCACCGATGCAGAGGTCGGGAGCAACTATACGGTTCATGTCAACTAGGATTTTGCCGATGTCCCTGTGATACACCGCTTTCTCTCTCTTTGGTAACAACCCGAACTGATTCTTCATGGCGCAGGTGAGAAAGGCCGTCTGATGTGTCTTTGCGACGGACACTGAGATGTAGAAATGTGGCCGTACAAGTGCTTCGTGGAGTTCCAGAGTTTCAAAATATAGTCCATTGACTTGCACCTGTTTCAGAGGCGGTCTGCTCAGATTGATCAGATTAACATCGAATCCATTATCCTGTCGGTTTCTCACAATCTTGTCATAACCAAACTTGGCAAATGCATTGTCTGCTTGTTTACTCTGGCTATCAGACTCAACAATACGGATCTGGAGTTTGCTATCAGTGGCGAGCAGTAGGTCTATCACAGCATCTACCACTGTCGCATCGGTCACTGAGTGTCCAGTGTCATCGGAGATGGTGCAGATGTTTGGCTTAATGAGGACAGGTCCTTTCAAGTCAGCCAGCCCACTGGTATAATCCAGTCCGATTCTAATGCCTTCTGAAACGGAGTCCTCGCATCTTACAATTGCTACCTTCTCCAATGCAGTTTCCCTATGCCCCACTGAGAATAATCTCTTAAATTTGCATTCATACGCTTGTTTAGCAAAAGGTAGACCCAGGATGTCTAATCTTATCTGGAGTATTAGCAACAGATGCACACCCCTTATTAGCGGATATTCTCTTGCTACTCTAGGACTTGCCATTGATGGAAGAGATTTCGTTTTGGAGTGAAACCAAGAAGGGCGGAAAAGTCGTAGACCGATTCGAGCCTACTGCAAATACTGTCAATCTCAGTGA
This sequence comes from uncultured archaeon, assembly GCA_964413775.1. Taxonomy (GTDB): domain Archaea; phylum Asgardarchaeota; class Thorarchaeia; order Thorarchaeales; family Thorarchaeaceae; genus MP5-2226. The sequence continues at coordinate 4,714 of CAYPUO010000193.1, read as the reverse complement.
CCGCCGGATTGCGACAACTGACCTATCTCCTCTGAGTCAGTTTCCTGACCTTGAGGTCTTGATACTATCTGGCAATGAAATTCAAAACATAGATCTGTCTCCCTTGACACAATGTCCGAAGCTACTCGAGCTGTCACTGGGGAGCAATGAGCTAGAAACCATTGACCTCAGCCCGGTGAAGGCATGCCCTGACCTCATACACTTTGATGTGTCCTTTAACCGCCTAAGGGAAATCAGCCTTGCTCCCTTAGCCTACTGCAAGAGTCTGAAGGCTCTACATCTCTACGAGAATAAACTGTCGTCAATTGATCTCGCCCCTCTTGGCAAGTGCAAGAAGTTGAGAAACCTAACCCTTGAGAAAAACGAGTTTGACAGAATAGATATCTCTGCTCTTTTCTCATGCCCCAACCTTGTTAAGCTTGGATTTGATGATAATGTTGCATTATCAGCAGCACTGAAACTCAAAGCCGCCAAGAAACTGCCCCTTGCCTTCAAGTCGATAAAGGGCAGAATCGAATGGACGTAGTCTGGGATCGCTGAATGACTAGGCTCTCGCCTGCTGGGCGAGATAGTACCATAAGGTCGTGAACTGCAGTTTCCACACTGCAACTAATCAGGTCATTGAGCATTTAGAGAGCAGAGAGATTGTACGGGATTGTTCCCACGTAGATGTTCCTAACAATGAACTGTATAGGCGAGGCTGTACTGATATTCGCCGAGTTAAGAGTGTAGAATGACTGCAAGACATCTGCTGAGATTTTCAGTGATATATTCGCATAGATCATGAGCCCCTCAATCCCGTATGACTCAAGTGCATCTCGAAAGGTATCAGAAACTGGCCATGCATGTGTAATGAGTGGCTGAACTCCCTTGACCGTTGTATTATCGCCCCTGAAGAAGAGGGTCCAATCTACCGGAAAGGGAAAGTCGACTCTTAGCGTCCAAGTTGCATTGCTGTAGACCACTATCTCTGTCCACTGGATGTAGAGAGAGGTATATGTTCTCATCATATCTGCAAATGCACCTGAATCATTAGAAGCGGTTTCAGGATAGGTTTCTCGCCAGTTGAGGTGAGTACCATAGGCATCTCTGTATGCACTGCTTGCATCCCAATGATACAACACCGAGTACTCATGTGAAGTTGAGTTGGACTTGTATGCCAGACTGACATCGAGTTCAACATTTCTTGGGGGCGGCAACGTGATTACTATTACGAACGTAAGAGGCACTGCTAGTCCTAAAATCAATGCAGCTGCGATGTACTTTCTGAACAGCTCTGGTCTTTTGTCTTTGATGCGGCGAGCTCCAACAACAACTAACACAATCAGGATGATGACGAATGTCGAAATTGTGGGAGCAAATATAATCTGTGCATCTTGTAGCATCCAAACACCCCTTCACAACGCACCTAGTAAATTTGAATGTTGAAGTGATATAAACATGATTATGAAAACAATTACTTGTGGGAAAGTAAATATCGCGAAGATGCTCTCCTAGTAGCCAATTAATGCTATCTCTGGTGTGAAACCATGTCGTTGCTGATGAAGTTGGCTTCCGTATTCTCGCCTCTTATACGACTGGGCAATTCTGTAAGAAGAGCTGTTTCTCTCCCCATCAGACGACACTTCGCACCGAAGCCCTCAGACCATACATACGAGCTTAGTGTCTGGAAGAATTATCCAGTTGTCCAGACGAGATGTGGTCTGGTTTCCGGTTACACGGACAAGGGAACTTGGTGTTGGAAGGGAATTCCATATGCTACTCCTCCAGTAGGACAGCTTCGATGGAAAGCACCACTCGATCCAATCCCCTGGCTTGGAACACGCAAGACGAGAAGATTCGGTAGTGCAGCAGCACAAGTCATGCTCTATATAGGCCCAACAGGCTCCGAGGACTGTCTTTACCTTAACATCTGGCGGCCTAAGAGCCCAGACACTGAACTACCTGTCTATCTGTATATTCACGGGGGCGGCAATTCCATTGGATCGTCAGCCGAATCATCGTACCACGGTAATGCTGTAGCTAGCAAGTCAAACCTGCTGTACATTTCTATCAACTACCGTCTCGGTGCAATGGGATGGTTCATGCACCCAGCAGTGACTAGTAGTGGCTCTCCAGAAGACCGAAGTGGGAACTATGGGACTCTTGATATTGTCAAGTCTCTGGAATGGGTCCGGGACAACATCAGAGCTTTTGGCGGAGACCCAGACAATGTTACAATTGCCGGTGAATCAGGAGGAGCGTTTAACGTACTCTCTCTTCTTATTTCTCCCTCTGCGAAGGGACTTTTCCACCATGCTGTTGTAGAAAGCGGTCTGGCACGAATCTGGAGCACTGAAGAAGCAGTAGCCCAGAGCAACAGGCTTCTGACCGCTCTACTCATCAAGGAGAAGAAGGCAGCGAATGAAGAAGAGGCGGGGCAAGTCATAAGCAAAATGGAGGATGATGAGATTAGCACGTACCTTCGTTCGAAGTCCGCATTCACACTCATGAGAAGCATACCCTCTATGGACTTTGGCATGGCTGAATGGCGCACGCTCTTCACAGATGCGACTGTGCTACCAGAGGAAGGATACTCCATCTTTTCATCTGGTGATTGGGCAAACAAGGTTCCTGTAATCATTGGCTGCACTAAAGACGAGATGATACTCTTTGGCCGTTTCAGGAGTGACCCCCCATTGAACACACGAGAATATGATCTGGTCTGGAAGTATCATTCACTCTTGTGGCGTGCAAGTGGTGTAGATGGAGTCGCGACCAGAATAGTTTCTCGTAGCAATGTGCCTGTCTATGCATACCGGTTTGACTGGGGGAGTGTAGATGATAACGGCCTGAGTGTTCTACCTGGTACCAAGGGCCGGGAACTAGGCGCACACCACGGTTCAGAGGTGCCCTTCTTTCTGGGGACGGGACCTGGTGAGTTTGCAATACTGATAGGAAAAGTCCACACAGACCCTAACCGGCCCGGGCGCGAAAAGCTGGCTGACCTGTGCATGAACTACCTTGCTAATTTCGCGAAGACAGGCAATCCCAATGGGGGAGTGCTGGCTCGTTGGCCTGTTTGGGACAATGCCGAAGGTAAGGAGAAGATACTTGTCCTTGATGCAGGTTTTGACGATTTACAGCTATCATATTTGAGTGAGGCGATTAGCGCTCAGAGTGTCACAGACCTCGTAAACTCCGAGCTTGAAGAGTCCGAGCGAAAGAGGGTATTTTCCATGCTTGATGACTTCCTACCTCTCAGGGAGTAGGCTGGCAAGTTCAATGGTGCAGTCCTTCTCGGCTGTCCCTGGAATCCATGTAACGTTTCGGAATAGAAAAAGGAAATGGAGGAAGCC
>CAYPUO010000193.1:0-1366 GCA_964413775.1 uncultured archaeon | reverse complement strand
GCCCGATACCGCGCTTCTCCATTGCTATACCTTCAGCACTAACGAGGCCGCTTTCGTATCACGATAATGACTATCACCAAGACGGCTACACCAGCCCCGATGATGAGAATAATCGTTGTCGGACTTATTCCACCGGGTATTGTCGGAGTGGTTTCGGTTGGCGTCGTGGTAGTTGTGCTAGTTGTACTAGTCGTTGTAGTTTGTGTGGGAGCTGTGACAGTCACTACAACGGTGTCTGAAGCGCTGTTGCCTGATGTGTCGTTAACAACAACCGTTAGGTTGTACACACCTTGCGCAAACCCGTCAACGGCAATGCTGACATTGCCGCCTGTCCAATCCGCTGTCGTGTTGCTGTTACCGTTGATGTAGATCTGATAGCTATCAGGGTAGAAATCGTTGCATGACCAGACAACTGAGTGCCCAGTTGTGCCAACTTCGAACGCAAAGTCTGCAGGACCAGTGATAGTCGGTGCTGTCGTGTCCACAACGGTCACACTGACGGTATCACTTGCGGAGAACCCGAATACATCAGTGACCGTCAACTGGAGTTCATGAGTCCCTATTCCAGCGTCCAGTGCCCAGGTATCGAGATTGAAGCTGATGGGTGCGCCGTCCCAGGGACCGCTAGCTAGCACTGTGTTCATCTCATCACGGATCACGAAATCCGCAGGATTCCAGCTCTTCGGGCTCCACATTACCGAGTGGCCGGTTGTACCACCCTCAAAGGACATGTCGCTTGGCGAATTGATGCTAGGTTGCGTCATGAATGCGATCTCGTTGACCCAAAGCTCCTTAGCATCCTTATAGGTAGAGTTGTCAGTGTCGCTTTGATACATCGTCAGAAGCATCCCGTTGACTAACGCCCTGCCACCAGCGCCTAGAATAATTGAAGCATTTGTCTGAGACGGCGTCGGAGATAGCCCTGCCAATGCTGTCGCGTTATCAAAGACAGTCAGATTTGAACATTCAGTACCAAAAGAGAAGTCCTCGGTCGTTGAAATGTTGTTGGCACCATACGCGACAGGATTGTTGAAGATGGGGTTGCCTTGTGACCAGATGTAGATATCTGGAGGCGGGCTGAAGGTCGGCCCCGCATATTCGTATCCAATGTAGTTGTTCAAAGCAGCTGCACCGGTAATCGAATACGTCCATGTGTTGAAGAGGAGTCTTCCTCCACCCTCCAGATACGACAGAATGTCGCCGAAGTATGCATTGATGTAGTAGTTGATATCATCAACAATGACCAAGTCCCACTGCTGTGAGTAGAGGCTCTTATTGAACCCGGAACCGGTGAATGTCATGTAGAAAGATATTCCCAAGTCATTCAACGCATTTGCAACTGGTCCTTGGTATACGTTATTATTGG
>CAYPUO010000192.1:0-6129 GCA_964413775.1 uncultured archaeon | reverse complement strand
TATATGGTCTTCAAGCTTCAACCAAGAGTGAAGAATATCCATCCTCAGACGATACCAGTTGCTGTGACTATCATAATAATCCTGGTTACCATCATTCCTTCGATTCCTCCTTATCTACAGCAGGGCGAGGTCTATGGTCTTGCTACAAAGAACATCAATGAGATGCAGGTAGACATTGGCTATTGGGTAATGAATAACACACCCGAGAATGCAGTCTTGGCGGTCTGCGATGTGGGGGCGATAGCATTCATTTCCAATCGAGTTGTCATAGACCTAGTCGGACTGACAACCCCTGCTATAGCCCACGGAAACTTCACAGACCAAGAAATCGTAAATTATCTAAGAGAACGAGGGACAGACTATCTAATCATCTTTGGAAAGTCGACAGGGTACTATTACTATCTAATGTATGGCAACCTCCGTTTCGAATACGTTGTAAATCTCACAGACAACATCATTTGTGGTGACGACTCAATGATGGTCTTCAAGATTGTATGGTAGTTGATGAAGCAACAGACGCTTAGTCATTCCTGAGCCTCTCTGCTATGCCCTCTACAAGCCCAAGGTAGATTTCCTTCGGTTCGTCAATTGCAGTGAAGCCTCCTGTGAACGACTCCCGGCTTCCTCCTCCCCTGCCCCCGAGAGATTCCATTGCTTCTTTGATATAGAACGCCGCATCGTGGTCGAGATTACTTGTCCAGAATACGAAATTGCATTTCTCGGCTGATGAAAAGAGAAGAGTTGCCTTCTTTCCGTGAAGGGGTATGGACTTCAAAATCTCACGTAGTTCACTCGCTTCGAATCCAGGCATATACTGGTGCTGGAATTCGACTCCTTGGATGTCTTCAGACTGAGGGCCCTCAGCAAGCAGTTCCACAACAAGCTTCGCCATCTCTTCTCTCTCGCTGCTCACTCTCTTGGCCTTGTCAAGGACAGCCCCAATCTGGTCTAGCTCATAGGGAAAGGTTGTCTTGCGCATGAGGACAAGATTGAATATGCTACTTGCTTCAGCCATGGCCTTCTGATGGGTGAAAAACCGAATTCGAGTAGTATCGCCGGCCAGCTTCGCATCTACTATTTTGAAGAGTGCAATGTCTCGAGTATTCTGCACGTGGAACCCTGAGCATGCCGCTTCATCGACCCCCTTGATACTGACTATTCTGAGATGGTCATGCTTTGATGAGACTCCCTCTCTTGCTCTTACGCTGTTGGGCAAATCAGATGCTTCAATCACAGCAGACTGCACTGGCAGCTCATCAAAGATAATCTGTTGCACTCGCTGCTCCGCTTCTAGCACTTGATCAAGAGAAAGCGACCGCGCGGCGATATCTACAGCTCCTTGGTCGCCATCAACCCAGATGTATCCGAGCTCAGTATCTCTGTTAATCCTCTTCAGCTGACTGACGAAGATATGCTCAGCAGTATGGTTGCGCATAATCGCATGCCGCCAATCCATATCAATCCTGAGAAGCCCTTGGTTGCCTACTGGAAGCTGCTCATCTGTTAACAGCACGACGTGATCGCCAACATTGATCGTGTTCTTGATCCTAACACCATTCAGTGAGCCGCGGTCTCCTGCTTGCCCTCCTCCCTCGGGCCGGATAACATCTCTGTCAATCCTAGTCTGGTATCCCTCAGGAATACCTTTGCACGAGATTACAATGACTTCAAAATCGCCTTCCAGTGGTGCATCCCAATATGGTTTTGATGGTAGCATATTCCTCTCACCTCTAAGCGAAACCAATATAGCATATACGTTATGTTCTACACATGGCTAACAGGCTCATGAGGTTTGACATAAGTGTTCAAGTTCCTTAGGAAGGACCCTATCGATAAAGCAAGGAAACATGTTGAAAGAGCTCTGAGGGAGATAGAAGATGGTTATCTCGACTATGCATGTGCGGAGTATGAGAAAGCCGCTCTTCTCTTCATTGAAGCGGGCTCCTCTGATTTTGCTGTGAAATATTACAGGGAGGCAGCCTCTTGCGCGCTGGAAGATGACGATCATACTAGAGCGGCAGACATGAAAGTGTGTGCAGCGGAAACTCTCCTTCGTGATAGTGTATTTGATGAGAGCGGTAGTCTCTATCAAGAGGCCTCTGACCACTACTATCGCGATTCCGTGATGTCGGCCTCATACCGCACATTGTCGCTCTCCATAATGGCGCACCTAGCCGCCAGAAGCTTCGATACAGCAGTCAATCTGCTCCGCAAGCTGGAAAAACGCTTGCCAGAGAAGAATGCTCCTAAGATTCCAGCCTACGATGTTGCTAACCTGTTTGTAGAGGTGTTGGTAGAAGGGTTTGAAACCTCGCAGGAGAGTCTCACCAAGTGTGCGGCAAGCTTCAAGCCACGAGAAAGTGAGGCTGAGCTGTTTCAGTTCCTAATGGACAGTGTTCGACTCGCCCTTGACACTCATGTCAGCATAGAGTGGGCTGGGCAGCAGTCCTCTGAAGTGAGTGCGAAGACTCCGCTGGAGTTCGAGTTGTTGTATAAGTCTCCTATTCCCGTGCGAGTGCTTGACTACAGGTTGGCTCTCTCCAACAGCCTGACATTCCTGAAGGAGCCCGAAATTGGCGATGGGACAAGTGCCGATGGCTCTTGGCTTCTTACGGTAAATCCGGTGCTGAGCGGCGAAGGTGTTATCGGGCCATTCAAGCTGACATTGTCAGGAGATAGGATGCTTGTCCACAAACATAGTAATAAAATAGAGTTCAGCATTGCTAAGGCTCCCTCTCTACTCAGCATGGCTCTCTCACCTGAGAGGATTTCCTGTGGGATTGGTGATGAGGTTGTACTTGATATTGCCATGTCGAACACTGGAGAAGGCCCCGCTGAGAACATCTCGCTGAAGATTGCATTGTCCGAGGGAATATCCCTGTCCCTCGGGAACAATGAAAGGTCGATCGAATATCTGGGTGCAAACGAGAGCATGCGACTCCAGCTCTACGTACGAGGAGTCACTATGGGCGACGAAGTTGTCACGGTAACAGCCAAGGATGGTAGGGCTCCAGAGGAAATAGTGAAAAGCGCCACAATAAGGGTGGGCTGAAGCGGTGTCTATTTTTTCCTGACTATCGCTTCACGGATGTCTAAACATGCGTCCATGACTTCTTGGATAGTTTCCTCTTCGCTGAAACCTTTCAGCAAGTCATCTGCTTCGTCCAAGCTGTCGTTGGTCAGAGCCTCACTGAATGAGAGCAGAGTGCCAAGCCAATCCCAATTAGTCCTACCAATCACTCTCTTAGCCTTGTCAGTTAATTCCTTTGCCTTACTCTTGTCGTCGATAGTTGCATAGCCCATTGCGGCAAGTGATAGGTCGATAACAGCTCTTTCAGCCTTTCCGTCATCTAGAGCCTTCTCTGCCGCCTTTTCATATAGGCTGCCCATGTTCTTTGCGGCAGTTAGAAAATACTCCGAGTTGCCAAGTTTGTGACATACAAAGGCTGCCCAGAGATAACTTTGTGCCGCTGTTTCTGTCATCCTTTCAAGGAGGGCTTCCTTTGCTGCGTTTTCGTATAATGTAAGCGCAGTGCCAAGGTCACTGACCTGACGATATTGAGTTGCTGCCTCGAAGTAGGCATTTGCAGCTGCCTTGTGATCATCCTTTTCCAGACTAGCTTCTGCGTAGATGTGGTAGTACTCAGCTGCCTTCTTAGTTAGTTCAAGGACTCGGTCGAGATAACAGGCTGCAGCTTGTTTGTATCTCATTGCAGCTTGATTATATTTCTCGACTTCCGCATACTCTCCTGCAAGACGCTCCCACTGAGCGCACTCGTCATCCATGCTTAGCTAACCCCACTAGAAGAAACCTACTAGAGAATAGGTCTGTATAGCTCCACGATACTGCTGTGTAGTACAAATATGTTGCGTGCGTCTATGTCCCTTCGTTTTTCGAACGAGAAATGGTGCTATTTGGTCTTTTTCAGTTCTTCAAGGACCTCTCTTGCTCGCTCAACCTTGATGTTTTTCTCACGGACAAGTATCTCTGCTACACGCTCGATTAGTTCTCCTCGAGCTCCTGCAGTCGCAGCGACATTCCTAGCATGCAGTGACATATGTCCCTGTTGTATTCCTTCTGCAGCAAGTGCTCTGAGCGCAGCGAGATTCTGTGCAAGACCCACAGAAGCTATGACATGTCCCAGTTCAACTGCCGTCTTGACACCAAGAATCTTAACAGCTGCTCGAGCAGCAGGATGTACCTTAGTTGCACCACCAACTAGACCTACTGCCAAAGGTATCTCAATCGAACCCAGAAGATTCCCGTCTTCGTCTATGTCGTATTTCGTCAGTGAACCATAACCACCAATTGATGCATAGCTATGAGCCCCAGCTTCGATTGCCCGGAAGTCATTTCCAGTCGCAAGCACAACCGCATCGATGCCATTCATGATACCCTTGTTATGCGTTGCGCAGCGATACGGATCTGCTTCTGCAAATGCCCATGCTGCAATGATACCTTGCACGACATCGTCCCCACCAAGGAGGTCTTTGTCAAAGGTTGCTCTAACACGCACAAGACGTTTCTCAGCAAGATTGGAAAGGATTCTAAGCAGGACTTTTCCGCCTGTCAGTTTCTCGATAAGTGGGGCAAGCGCTTCAGCCATAGTGTTCACTGCGTTAGCGCCCATGGCGTCTCCAGTATTGACAATCAGTTCTGTTATTACCATCGGTCCTACCTTGGAGTCAATGATACGTACTCGTACATCCTGAGCGCCTCCACCAAACTTGACAAGAATTGGGTCTTGTTCATTTGCTAGGGCTAGTATGCTGTCCCTTTCCTCCAAGATTCGCATTCTGGCCTGAAATGGTGCTGGTACATTGACTGCCTGAATTTGTGCAATCATTACAGGTCCTGTATCAGTGGCCCTGAATCCTCCAGATGTCCTTGTCATTCTCGCCGCATTGCTTGCAGCTGCAACCACAGATGGTTCTTCAATTGCCATGGGGATAAGATAGTCTTTGCCATTAACCCTGAAGTTGGTGGCTATACCCATAGGTACAGTCATTGAGCCAATGACATTCTCTATCATGTGGTCAAGTACTTCCATGTCCACCTTGCCGGGTTCCACAAGAGGTTCCAGGTCCTCCATTTGAATCCCGGTTATCTCCTTGATCTTCTCTATGCGCTTCTCGCGAGAGAGCTTGTAAAATCCTGATATTCTGGAGTCTTCGACCAAAAAAGCAACCCAACCAGCAAGCAGTTGCCTCTCTTAATAAGAATAATGGAGTGCCCCTGTGTCGAGGAGCGGGTGCTGCATATATCAGGGCTGCTAGAGAGTCCTGACCGTGAGCACGAGAGACTCTGTGGTGAGGGCTGCGTGGATGACTGACCATAGGGTTTAAGTCTAGAACAACAGTGCCTGCTTGAGAGGTTTGTTGATGACTTCAGAGAAGGACTTCAGTGACACAATCAGCTCCCTTGCAAAGAAGAGGGGCTTCTTTTGGGGCCCATCTCCGGAGATTTATGGGGGCAGTGCTGGTCTCTATGACCTTGCCCCTCTGGGAAAATTACTGAAGAATCGACTTGAGAATGTAATCAGGTCCTCATTTGTCAAGGCCAATTTCTGGGAGGTCGAGTGTCCAACGGTTTCTCCAGAGATTGTATGGAAGGCTTCTGGCCACCTCGACGGCTTCATAGACCCATTGACTAGATGTACCAAGTGCGACCAAGTCTACCGTGCAGACACGCTCATTGAGGAGCGAGCTGGTGCTGGGTTTCTGAAGGGGCTGACGCTAGAGCAAATGACCGAGAAGATAAAGGAACTCGGCATACGCTGTGGACAATGTAAGGGCGAGCTTGGCCCCGTCGAGCGATACAATCTCATGCTAAGTACAACGCTGGGTCTCAACCAGAACGCATTCATGCGGCCTGAGACTGCCACAACGACCTACCTGCTCTTCAGACGATTTATTACATTTTTCAGAGACAAACTGCCTGCGTCCGTCTTTCAGATTGGAAAGGCCTACAGAAACGAGATCTCTCCTCGTCAGAGCATGCTCAGACTCAGAGAATTCACGCAAGTCGAGGGACAGATTTTCATCCTTGAAGATGATGAGATGAACTGGCCTCCGTTTGAAGAGGTCAAGAGGGACATGTTACCTCTACTCACTTATCAAGTTCAGGAG
>CAYPUO010000191.1:0-6151 GCA_964413775.1 uncultured archaeon | reverse complement strand
TTGGACCTAATTTCAGCGGCCTGCAGAACTACGTGCCCATGCGATACGACCGAAACACAGTCCTACATGCGATAGAACAGGTACCAATCGAAGTACTCAGGGAATTCTACATGCATGGAGATGCAGAAGCCATAATTAAACAACTTGAGGAGTACTGTAGAGCCGGTCTGAATCACATGGTGCTCTGGAATGCCACAGGTATGTTTGACCTTGAAAAGACCAAGGATTCGTATACGGTAATGAAAGAAGTACTCTCCTATATCAAAGGATGATCTCGATAGTGGGAAGATAGATAGGCGTATAGGACAATATGGTCAGACATTCACGGAGGAGCTGTCAAATGGCAGAAGTACCATATAGTGGAGAGAAAACAGCCAAAGCAGGCAACGTTGAGATTGCCTACGACACATTCGGAAACCCCTCATCACCCCCGATGCTACTCATCATGGGACTTGGGGCACAGATGATCAGGTGGGACGAAGCATTCTGCAAGATACTTGCTTCGCAAGGTCACTGGGTAATCCGTTTTGATAATCGCGATGTGGGAAAGTCAACTAAGTTTGATGATGCAGGTGTGCCCGACTTAATGTCGCTTATGCAGGGAAAACCGGTGGACGTTCCATATACGTTGAAAGACATGGCCGATGATACCGTAGGTCTCCTTGACGCCTTGGGAGTCAAGAAAGCAGACGTAATTGGTGTTTCAATGGGAGGCATGATTGCCCAGACCCTTGCTATTCAGCACCCTGAAAGAGTGAGGACTCTGACATCGATTATGTCTAGCACAGGAAATCCTGAGCTCCCTCAAGCAACACCCGAGGCAACAGCCGTCCTTCTCACACCACCTGTATCAAACAAGGCCGACTATGTCACTAGCGAACTGAAGGTTGCGAAGGTGCTGCATGGCCCGGTATACAAACTAGACGAGGAATTTGTTCGCAACTACGCAGAACGCTCGTGGGACAGAAATTACTGTCCCCAGGGACTCTCAAGACAACTGAGTGCAATTCTCATGTCTGGGAGCCGAAGTGAAGCCTTAAAGAACGTCAAGATTCCGACCCTTGTTATCCATGGGTCTGCAGACCCGCTGATTCCAGTCGAGGGAGGAAAGGACACAGCCAAGAGCGTCCCGGGAGCAAAGCTAGAGATTATCGAAGGAATGGGACATATCTTTCCAACAGAAAAGGTGCCACAGATAGTCAAGGCTATTCTACAGCATACGGCTCCGTAGATAGCCACCGGAAAACAGGCTCTCACTCCGCTCCGCCCAACGATATGAAACGACGTAGTGAATAGTTCGCCTTTTATCTGAAACAGCAGTTACAGAAGTTGGATGCTGCATCGAATGGAAGAAATCAGACTGGTCTTGGTTACCAAGAATGAGCATAAGTTAAGGGAGATTACACCCCTGTTTGAAGAGTATGGCGTCGAATTCGATACCACACCAACTAAGAAATGGGAAGTCAGATCGAATGATGTAGAAACCGTGGCTTTGGAAGCTGCAAAGATTGCCTATGGAGAGCTAAAAAAACCAGTCGTCGTTGATGATACAGGGCTCTATATAGATGCCCTTGAGGGATTCCCGATGGCCTATCCTGCCTTTGTGCTAAAGACCATCGGTAAGAAAGGTATTCTGAAACTCATGGAGGGAATCAGAGAAAGATCTGCGATGTTTGTTAGCGCAGTAGGATTCTGCGATGGAAGCACTATGCGTGGATTCAAGGGAGTGATGGAGGGTGCGATTAGCCGTGAAGAAAGGGGAAAGGAAGGGTTTGGATATGACCCAATATTCATACCCGAAGGACATACCAAGACCTATGCTGAATTGACATTCTCTGAAAAAATAGCAATTTCACATAGGACGATAGCATTCAGGGCATTTCTTGACTGGTACACCAGTAGTTTGGCATTTCACATGATCTCACCTCCTTGACAGGTCTTGTGTCCGAGTAGTATCGAAACGAGCACCTTCAACCGTCCCATCTTCTCCGCCCAGCTCCGTCTCACTCCACCATCCTCCATCGCTCCCACCCGCTCCACTAACTCTCGCGACCCCCGCCTCAGCATCCTCCTGTACACCTCCCACACTCCGTTCACCAGCATGCCAAACCCATACAACAGCACTCTCACCACCCAGCTCTTGCTCGTGGTCCACCCCCGACTCCGATTCACATCTCGGTACTTGCTCTCTATCCCCCATCTCTTCCTGTATCTCTTCACTCTCCTCCTCCTGTCACTCAGATACCCCAGCCACTTCCTCTTCGTCCCACTCCACTCCACCAGCAAGGTCACTTGCTCCTCTCCATCCTGACCCCTCAACGCAATCCTTCTCGACATCGGTCCTCGTCCCTCCGCAGACTCCACCAGCTCTCTCATCGACTCACGTATCCTCGTCGTCTCCTTCGCAGGCATCAACCACCTGACCCCAAGCTGCCTCAGCCTCCTGAACAGCCTCACTGAGTGGAACCCTCTGTCCAGCAACACCACCCCCACAGAGACGTGTCTGGATGCCATCTCAAGCAGGTCTGTGACCACTCCTGGCACGTCTGCCATGCTGAACTGGTCCACTGGCAAGACGCCGAGCGGGAACCTGTAGCCGTCCTCCACCATACAGATGGTGGCGAACCTGAAGGACCACTGGGTACTCCTCTTCGGCTTGCCTCCCACCACACCGGGCGTGTTGGGGTCTCCATAGTACGGGAGGTCAGTGCAGTCGATGGCCAGGTCCACCTTTTTCTTCCTGGGGATGAGACCGGAGCGTCTTGCATGGTCTGCGACCTCAGAGAGGCGAGAGTTGATCGTAGCAACGACTTCAGGCATATGGAGGTGAGCGAGCTGATAGTGGACAGTGTCGAGTGAGGGAGACCCTGGAGGAGTGATGTGTTCACAGACATGAGCGATGGTGGTATAGTGGAGAGAACACAGTCTGAGGATATTGTCAAAGACCGATGGTGGGGACCTGGATGTAGTGATGAGCTCGGTCTTGACAAAACGAAGCGCAAGGTTCTTTACTGCACCAGGGTTCACTCGATACGGATGGGTACTTCGTATCTTTCTGGACATTGAGTATGATGTCATGATTCAGAAGTGAAGACCCATCCCCTCTTTCAACCCGTGTAATGCCAAACTACTGATCTCAATAGATAACCTTAAGAGAGGGATTCATCTCTCGCTCACAATGTGACACGAAATTCGTATCACACAAATCGTGGAGAAGAGTTGAGAAATGTCGGGTCTAGTTAAGCGGAATTATTCTGTCCCATTCTTAGTTGTGTTCTGTGTGTTGTGTTGTGCACCGATTGTGGTTCAACCAGTGTCAGCCCTAAACTCCTCCAAAACGCATGTCTATACTGTTACGGACCCCGGTGGTGACCAGTCCTATACTCTAACCACCTATTCCTACGGCGGAAGCGCGGGCATAATAAGTGTGACTGCGGTTCAGTCCAATACTAACCTTGCCCCTGGCTTTATTCTCACAAACACTGGGACACCACAGGTGTACTCTACTGCATATCCACAGTGGAAATATGTTGTGGCAAAATTCACATTGTGGACTAGGGATGATGGGGAAGCATATATGTATATCACTCTCAAGACAAATATCATGTATGATGGAAATATGTGGACATTTTCTGATTCGTATACAGAAGTTTACGCTTGAGGGTCTTAATCATATCCAAGTATTTCTATATCAACCTGCAGTAGGGAAATTTCATTCACTAATTGCAGGTTCCTCTTTTTTTGTGAGAGCGCACATTTGTCAGAAGCTGGCCGAGCGTCGTCCCAATCCAAACTCCTTTCACACAAGAAGCGAATTATAAGCTATGTATGGTCGCTCCTTCCTCATTCTTCAGGAAATACCCAACAAATCCAGAAGCCCAAGGCCCACATGATCATCTCAGCCCACTATAACATCGCCCCGGAGTCCAAAGTCACCAATGTCGTATAGGATGACGATCGCTCACGGCCTGTTCTCTCCAAGTGTCAGGGACTCATCCCATTCTGCCCGAAAAAGCCAGAGACCGATTATGGTGCCACCAATTTCAGGGATAAGCCTATCGCGTCCGGCAGGATATTCGGACAAGGTTTTGAACATAGAAGGTACCTCATCCCAGCGCTCAACTGGGCCGTGAGCTATTGAGAGTGTGAGCCAGCTATGGGTATGCTCAGGATGGACTTCAGCGGCCTCCGACAAAAACCACTGTTCCTCTTTGCTTCTCCGAACCCTCACGTAGACGATGCCGAGGTTCATGTAGATGTTTTAGTTATCTGAATTCTCTAAGAAGCGTTCAATGATGACTATTGCCTCCTTGAATCGTCCCTTTTCTGTGGTCCTACTGACCTCTAGGCTGACTCTATGACGTAGTCCTCAGTCACACATCATACACTCCCTGCGGACCAACTGGTTATGCCAATAAGCCATTCTCAGTATTCTGTAATCTCTGCCTGACCCCTCTCCCTCAGACTCAGCTCGGCACTCCAAGACATGTAGAAGGCCTGTCAGCCATCGAGATTGCTCAGCTTGAAGAGGTTACTTGCCTTTTCCCAGTTCCCAAAGCCAAATGCAATGTAGAGGCCCCTCCCAATCTATCATCCGACATGGTCTGTTTTAACATCCGAGCAACAGCTGTGAGTTGTGGACCAAAGTTCACTCATTGCTCTAATATGGTCCCTGATGGAGCTGTCAGTCTCGGGACATGAGGTGTGTTCTAACTTGCTGCCAAGCCCCCCGAAGAGGTCAGTGATAACCTCTCGCTGCACCTGCACCTCAACTTCAAGTTTCATATGGACATAGATACTCATTATTTGGCCATGGAGTTCTGTGTCATAGGGTGATGTGGAAACTACAGAATCCGTAGGCCTCCTGAGTGAGTTTCATCTTTCCATTCCTGTGGTAGAACCTCGCAAGATACTCCCATGCACGAATGTTGTGCTCTGTTTTCAGCACATGTACTGAGCTATTCTTCTGTCTTCTTGTCATGACCGGCCAGAACAAGGTTTTTCCAAGGTAGATCCGAGTAGGGTTCAGGATAGAATATAGGTGCCTTCTACCATCATGTTTGAAGCACTTTCCAGTATTCGAGTTCGTTGGTGGCAGCAATGAGGTATTCAGCGGTTTCACAGTGCTCATGATCCAATTGATAGCCTGTTTCAAGGGCATTCTCTGCCTCTTCTCTCCTGTCCTCAAGCACGTGCTTGCCGCCCAAGTTTCACCAACTTTCTGTGTTGGAGGGCTCTAGGAGACCATACATCCGAACTCACTGAAGTCGTTCAGAGCCCCATCTGAGCGACCCTGAGACCTGATGATTTCCGACTGGAGAAACGCTGCGCAAATCGCCAAAGAGTTCTGCTTTTTCAATGCGTTTAAGAGAGATTGTGAGAGAACACTACGGGGGATGTAAGGTGACCAAGTATGTGGTGACAGTAGTGGTTGGAACACTGCTTCTAGCTCTCCTTGTCACAGGTACCAGCGCTGCTCAAAGCCAGGGTCTTCACTGGGGATTCGAGAGAGGCAAGCAGTACTATTTTACTCAGAGCGTCCAGAAACTGGGAGAAACAGAACCATCGCAGACTAATTTCAAGTTCATTTGCAATACTTATCCTTCAATTCAAGACCCCCTCACAGACAACAGCAGTCTTCCTTATGCCTCCTTTCACACGTACTTCGCAAACGGGAGCCCCGCAGAATCGGCGATATATTGGCCTGCTATTGCAGTTCCCGTCGGAAACTGGAGCCTACTGTCAGAGGTGCTCAGGAGCCATAATGCAAATGCCATGCTCCCACCAAATACAACACAGTCATTGCGAATAGTTGAAAACAATGAGCAGTGGGGATACATCTGGGACTTGTCCTTCTTGTCCCCCCAGACCAACTCAAGTCTCCAGTGCTCGTATTCCAGACAAGATGGTGTCTTGATACAGTTTTCCATAGACAGTTGTGTGAACAACCAGACCGCATATCTCACACTCACGCGACGACCAATGGATCCTGAACTTCAGTCCATACTCACAACAGCACTGGCTCTTGGCATAGTGGTGATAGCCATTATTGTCTATGCGCGCTTTCGAAGGCACTAGCTCTCAGAGGTGCGGCGAAACGCAATCTGCTCTCTCATAAGTGACTATGAAAGGCAAGTGCTAGGCCAAAGAG
>CAYPUO010000190.1:0-6187 GCA_964413775.1 uncultured archaeon | reverse complement strand
CCCTACAATCCGCTTATCCAACTTGGCAACTAGCGTAATATGATTAGAGGACAATATGGTCATCTCAAGATAGGATTTAGACCACCATCGGGATAACGAGATCCTTATCATTGAATCAGACATGATATCCTGATAGGTATCCCACCATGACAACTTCCCGACTTCTCTTATGTCGGGGACATCTTCAGTCATAGCATCGTGTATAGTCAACATGTCAGTTTCGCGTATCTATGTGGAATCTTTTGAGTCTTCAGATAATCACCATCTCGTGAGCTGATACTGACTCTTATACGGGTGGTACACGATGTAGAAGTCGAGTATATCTGATTACTTCAAGTCTGCAAAGGCGAGAGCACATGAGCTATGCATACATGAAAGCCTTGGAATCCGCCCCCAAACGATACGACAGAGGTATCAATTGGCTTGGATGGGGCCATATTGAGCAGATTCGTACACACATAGCAGATATTGCGGCATCTGAGGGAGAGCGTGTCCTTGAGATTGGAGCGGGTACAGGCAGCCAGGCACTAATGATTGCAGAGCGGGGTCTCGAGGTTGTTGGGATTGATCAGTCCACAAAGATGCTTGCAATCGCAGAGTCGAAACTGGATGTGATTCGGAACGAGAATGAAGTTTCAGATAAGACTACACCCAATGTCAAGTTCTTGCAGATGTCAGCAGCAGAGGTCGATGAGTTTCCGGATAGTTCCTTCGACACTGTCACATCAACACTGGTCTTTTCGGAGCTGTTCCAGTATGAGCAGAGGTATGTCTTGATACATGCCTTTCGGGTGCTGAAACCTGGCGGTGTACTAATCTTGGCGGATGAGACCATCCCAAGAAAGAGGCTGAAGAGGATTGCACACAAGATCATTTCACTTCCACTGAGATTCATTACATACCTGATGACACAGACGTCGACAAAGCCTCTACATGACATAGTTGAGAAGGTCGAAGGCGCCGGGCTCATTATTGAGCAAGACGAAGAGTATCAGCTCGGAGCATTCCGAATAGTCGTAGCACGCAAGCCAGACAACTCTATTGCTTCTGATGTATCTGCCTCGATAGCAGAACCGGAACACCTCTCTCCTCCGAGATTGAGTTTCTTTTCTACGCTCTGGCAGACAGTGCTGCGAATAGTCCCTCATCCCACCGAGATTGGACTAATCCCCATAGGACACCCGACGGAAGCTAGCCCCGTTCTCTGCACATGCAACTTCAAGCTTACTGTTCAGCGGCTCTGTGACATGTTGGCCAAGAACCACATGAGTGCGTGGGTATTAGTCGCACCGACTGGAGGCGAAAACGTCTGGTGCGCTTCGGTAGGTGGAAGGTTCAATGCCGAATCAGTGATTACTGCAGTCAAGGTTTCCCACTTGGAGAGATATGTCAGCCATCGTAAGATCATCCTTCCACAACTGGCTGCGCCCGGTGTTAATCGTAGCAGGATAAGCAAGGCTACTGGATGGCATTGTACATGGGGTCCAGTTCGAATGGATGACTTACCTGACTATCTAGCAGATTTTCCCAACTTGGTTCAGAAAAAGACGGAAAGACAGAGAACAGTCACTTTTGACCTGCATAGTCGTATTGAAATGGCTCTCGTCATACTATTTCCAGTACTCTTCTTACTCGATATCCCTCTGTTCCTGTTGCTCATTGCATTCGACCGATGGGACTGGATTCTACCACTGTTCCTAGAGAGCGTATTCTATTATCTTGGGGTCTTCTTGCTATGGCCAAAGATTCCTGCAAGACTAGGCCAGAAGAAGGTTGCAATCTACTCTGTAGTCTTTATGTCTGTACTTCTCATAGGCTCTTGGGCTCTGGCTCAGTTTGCCGGACTTGCATTTCCAAGCGTATTCTCTTTCAGCGGTGTTCTAGCAGTACTGAACTGGTGGCCGCTTCAGGTATTCATGGTTGTTCTTGCTGTGTTGTTGTGGTATGATGCGGATGGATCAACTCCCACGCAGAGAAGCTCACTATTGGCAAATGCATGGAACAAAGGGAAGACTAGGGTACTAGAGAGGTGGGGAAGTCATGTATCTCCAACCCAATACGGTGTAATCTCGGTTCGACTTGAGTCTTGCACGGGTTGTGGTGACTGCGTGGAAGTATGCCCAGTGCTAATCCCAGAGATTATACCAGTGAGCAGAAAAGTGCGTCTCACAAATCCTGAGGACTGCATCAATTGTCGTGCGTGTATCAGTCAATGCCCAACTGAGGCGCTTTTCTTGGCACCTGAAACAGAGGCCGCTAGAGTCGCACTGGAGCGTCTTCAAGGTGATTAGTTCCTCTCACAGATTACATGCTGCATACTATTATCCTCGCGACACTCCGAGTAGAGTAAGGGCATCTGGCCTAGGTCTATCTCAAGTCAAAATCAGCTAGAACTAAATGGGGGTTTAGTTTCAGAATAATTACCATTAGTCAAAAGAACAATTATCCAGTGGTGATACAAATGGGTACAGATGATCTCGATGGAAAACTCATTCGCTGGAACGATATCTTTGATTAACTGGTCGTTGATGTACAGACTTTGGTCAAGGACTTCTCAGGGATGATCAATTTTCCTGTTCCATTAGCAGTATTAATGTTCGCCATTGGAGGCGGATCATTTGCTGCAACGGTCCTGCTTAGTGAAGACCTGCTTGTCCTTGTCTATGTCTTCTTCCTCATGTGTTGTCTGGCTGTTTCGGGGCTCTTTGTTCTCCGGCACTGGTACAGGATGAAGACACGGTATGACAGGCTCTTTGCCATGCAAAAGGCTTTGGAGTCTGCTTAGGGGGTGCCAAGTTGGCCCCCCGCCGCTCCCCAGATGTCATAGCTCTAGAGCTACTGAACTACGTTGAAGAGAATGGAGAGGCATCCAAATGGGATCTCATCAAGGTCCTCGGAAATGAAACGCAGTTCATACTATGGATTGAGAGGTTCTTTCTGGCAGAAAAGGTCCTTGTAGAGCGTCGAGAAGGAAAGCGATACTACTACAGAAAGACGGAGAGGGGGGAGCTATTCCACAAGCTATTGAAGCACAGCAGTCTGATTAAGCTGTTTGGTAGCGTTAGTGGACGCCGACTGAGATTAGACTCATAGCTTTTGGAGGCTGTCCAAATTTGCACTTACTTTCTTTTGGAATTCTGGCTCGTAAATAGATCGGTCTATTTATCTCGGCCAACTACTGCAGGATAGCTATCCGCCCGTATTTACTCACATTCAGCTGCATCTCGCCTCTGAACGTAGATACATATACAGTTTCGAGCCGGACTCGTTCATCCACTCTGACCTGCCGTATCATATCGTCCCAGAGGACAAGCTTGATTGATGCCGAGTTATCCCTCAGAGTGGCCTCAGCGACCTGATGATACTTGCCATCCTTCCTAGAGAAGACTTCCCTTGAGTCTGAGATGCTATCTACTGTAGCCTCAACGATGTATCTCTGACTGCCTTCCACAACATCTGTAATCCTTGCTATATGGTCTTCAAAGGCAGGGTCCATTACGAGCTCATACGCACGTAGCTCGAATGTAGGAACCCACCTGAAGACACCGTACTGCTTGAAACCTAACTTCTCATAATAGGCCTTTGTCCTAGTATTCCAGACTGGTGTATCCAGCGTCCATTTCTTTGCCTCTGGATACTTTGCTTTGATTAGTTCGAAGGACTGTGTACCGATTCCCATTCGATGGTAGTCAGGATCAATGAAGACATTAAAGGCTTCATAGTGGTGATCTGTCATCTTGAAGACGCTAGTCCCTCCTACTATCTTTTCATCGTATAGAATCTTCAAGTAGTCAAATGAGTTAGTTTCTATGGCCTCCCTGTGGTTCTCAACTGAATCATATCCTGGTGGGCCTCCTTTGCTCGGGGCGCCAACCTCTACATCTGAGTCAAACGCACGTTTTGAGATGTCTGCCAGTGTTTCTGCATCCTCAGGTCTAGCTAGCTGAATTGAAACTCTGCTCATACTCAACACTTCCTGATTAGACAATAGTAATTCCTAACGTACTATGTGATAACTCACTCTCTTGGAGTCTTTGAGAGTTTTGGAACATGTTAGCATACTGGTGTATCTAGTGTTTCTACCGTGCCCAGGACTTCACTGAACTAGAGCCCTTGATGGTAACTAAAAGGTAAGTTGGTTACCATAGTGAAACAAATCTCTTTATTATAGTTAATCACATACATACATCTGTGAAAGAAAATGAAACCTGTTGAAGTCGTTAAAGGCGTCTATTGGGTTGGGGCAATAGACTATAATGTTCGCCATTTTCACGGATACAGCTATTCTGTCCATAATGGCACAACATTCAATGCATATCTAGTCATCGGAAAGAAGATTGCACTTGTGGATGCAGTTGAAGGTCCGTTTGCAGATGAGATGCTCAGTAGGATTTCCGAGATAATTGACCCAGAGCAGATTGACTATATGATAGCCAACCATGCAGAGATGGACCACTCAGGAGCCATACCCCAGGTTCTAGAACGAGTCAAGAATGCAACTCTTGTATGTACTGAAAAAGCAGTTGATATCCTAAAGCATCACTATTCTGATGGCTGGAATATCAGGACTGTGAAGACGGGTGACGAACTCGACTTGGGGGGAAAGACTCTCCGCTTCTATGAGGCACCGATGCTTCACTGGCCAGAAACCATGTTCACATACTATGTCGAAGAAGAAGTGCTCCTACCAAATGATGCCTTCGGGCAGCACTACGCAACCGAGGCACGGTTTGCCGATGAGGTAGATCAGAACACCCTCTGGCGTGAGGCTGAGAAGTATTATGCCAATATCCTCTGGCCTCTCAGTCCTATGGTCAGGCGGAAGATTGAGGAGGTCATTGAACTCGGATTGCCTATCAAAGTGATAGCGCCTTCACATGGTCTGATATGGCGGAAGGACCCTCTGAAGATTGTCACTAGGTATCTTGAGTGGGCAAAAGGTGAACGCAAGAATGACAAGGTCGTGATTGCATGGGATACCATGTGGCAGAGCACCACCAAGATTGCGAGGGCAATAGCCGAGGGGATCCGCGCCTCGGGAATGACTCCATTGTTGCGACTGATTCCGTGCAGCGACAGGAGTGACATCATCGCGGACCTCCTTGAGGCACGTGGCATCCTTGTCGGGAGTCCTACGCTTCACAAAGAGTTCCTGCCGACAATTGCACCACTGCTTGCGGATTTCGAGGCCCTAAGGCCAGTTGGCAAGAAGGCTGCTGCATTTGGATCGTACGGATGGGCAGGCGGCGCGGTGAAGAAAATCGAAGAGGCAATGACAAACGGCAAAATGGAGGTCGTGATGGAGCCCTTTACGGTGCAATGGGTCCCAGATGAAGATACCCTACAGAAAGCATATGAGTTTGGGAAGGCATTTGCCGATAAGGTTCGTTGAATCTAGAGGAAACAGGAAGACCGTCTGTCCCAGATGCTATACTATGCACTATTGGGACCTATGGTCTTCACATTGCTGTACAACACTATAGGATATCGACAATTGGTCTTGCTGGCAAGTCCAGATACTCCCGAATATTGTAGATGTGTTCTCTCTCGTGTTCAAGAAATCGTCTTAGTACCTTATATGCAGTCCACTTTTCCTCTGGATATTCTGTGTACTCCCGCCGTTGGAACACCATGCTCTTTCTTTTGGGAAGAAGGACTTCAAGCGTCTTGACACAAGCCATCCTCACAGCTCCAAGTCTTGCAAAGATTGGAAGTGCATCTGCGTCGGAAACTTTCATACCCAGATTCTGTTCATAGATCTGGTCTGCCTCTTCTCCAAGCCTAGATACATAGAACTCCTCCGCGTTGCATATATGCTGCAATATCCCGTTAATGCTTCTGCCCTTTCCGGGAGGTATGAGTGCCATTTGCTGTTCATTGAAACTACTGCACTGGCTAAGCAAGTCCTGTCGATTATATGTCATGAATCTGGCCGCAGTTAAGACGAAGTCTGCGTCAACAGCCTGATGGTCAAAATCAAATAGCGCAACCTCTCCTCCTGACTCTCCCATCTCTCTAATCCCTGTAATCTCTTCCCTTATGTTCAAGTCCTGCGTTTCGACTACGTCTAGGGATTCTCCGTGTTTCCTGAGCCAGCGAAGATGATAGGTCAGTTCATCTCTCAGTTCGCTCAGAATTCCATCTCTGGTTGTCGATTGGGCATGGGTCCCAAGGAACTCTATTATCC
>CAYPUO010000189.1:0-6201 GCA_964413775.1 uncultured archaeon | reverse complement strand
CATCAATGCAGCTAAAGACTATGGAGATGCCACACTGATTCCTTCTCTGAAAAAACTCGCAGAGGGACATGTGGACTCGGGGACTATTAGACTGGCAAGAACCGCAATTCGCGTACTGAGTAAGAAGAAGGACGATACTGAAGTCAAGTCATTGCAGAAATCTGTTGAAGAACTTGAGAGAGAAAACAAAGACCTCAAGGACCGGATTTCGAGAGTAGAAGCAGTCATTGAAAAGAAAGATTAGTCCGTCGATTTTGGAGGGGTGTCACACACCCCCCCTACTTGCTCAGTGAATCATTTGAACAGCTCGCGGGACAGTACTGAACCACAGTATTCACATTCAATGGTCTTACCATCACGAATAGCTGCCACTTCTTCAGGCTCTAACAATGCATTGCATCGGATACAAGTCCACTCGCTGACATCAAGATCTGCTGCTGTATGTGGATCCTGCATTTTGCCGACTGAGACCGTTTGTGATATCTGTGACTGCTTAAGGAAGCATGACCTGCATAGCATGGGGACTACTAGACCTCTCCTTCGAGCACCAAGTATCCGTCGAAGAATTCGTCGCTCTATCTTGTTACCACATGACTCACATGTCTGGTCACTCAGTGCATG
This sequence comes from uncultured archaeon, assembly GCA_964413775.1. Taxonomy (GTDB): domain Archaea; phylum Asgardarchaeota; class Thorarchaeia; order Thorarchaeales; family Thorarchaeaceae; genus MP5-2226. The sequence goes on along the minus strand of CAYPUO010000189.1, from coordinate 5,580 downwards.
AGCCCTACCCCTCAGGACCAGCGGCGGCACTCGTCTTAGTCCACGTCTACCTCGTCCCATAGTTATCATTGCCGTAATAATTGATGCGTGTCAGGGTGATGGAAGGGCGGGGGCATTACCCCGCCTTTCAAGAGCAATGATCGTTTTGGTGGCGTTATCATTGCTTGCAGTCCTCGGTTTCTTCCATCATGTTTCTAGCTTATGAATTCTACCTCGCTGGACTAGATTATATAGCGAACTTTCTAATGTAATTCTACCTCGCATGTATAGAACAGGCTTTCCTGCATCAGATCTGTCTACATAGCCTCTAAAGGTAACCTGAATATGCGCCCCGTCAGCTCCAGTCATGTTAATCCGAAATCCAAAGACTATGGTTCGATTCAGATAACCCTCCTTTAGTCTACCAGCAAGTCCCATTCCATCCTCTACAGAGTAGTGCGTGGAATTCAGTATCAGTGCCCCTGAAATAACCTGAAAGACCACACCACGAGTTGCATTACGCACAATGGTGAACTCAATATGCATCTTGGTGAGGACTCTCATGATTGAACTCGCAGAATAGGAGGAGGCCTCTCCCATAGCATCAATGGAAAACGAGTTGCCGATGTTTGCGGTTGTCACCTGAGGAGAGTCTAGAACAGCTGCTGCATCAGTAGGCACTGTTGCTAGGGAGAGGAGAAACAGTGCAAGAAGTGACATAGCTGCAATGGAGAAAACGATCTTCTTGACGTGCTTCATTTTGGCTCAGGATTTACTCCCTCATTTTGGTATAAAGGCAGAATGAACGATTCTACTAGATGATTCGTATAGTAAAATCGTTCGCTGTTGAGGACTAATTTGAGTAGAGATGGCATGCGACCTTGCGTCCGTCACCCACATCCTTGAGTACTGGCTCCTCCTTAGGACACCTTTCAAATGCTTTGGGGCACCTCGGATGGAATCGGCAGCCGGAAGGCGGGTTTATTGGGCTGGGAATTTCTCCGCGCACTACCTTCTCTCTCTTTTCAACCATCGGATCAGGAACTGGTATCGCATTGATGAGCCCAACAGTGTACGGATGCAAGGGCTCTTCGTAGATCTGGTCCTTATCACCTATCTCAATCAGTTTTCCGAGATACATTATCGCAATCCTGTCACAGACATGTCTAGCTGTAGCCAAGTCATGCGAGATAAACAGGTATGTCAGGTTCAGTTCCTTTTTCAGGTCAAGCATGAGATCCAAGAGCTGCGCCTTGATTGACACATCAACCATTGCCACTGGTTCATCAGTTACAACAAACTCAGGGTTCAATATGATTGCACGGCCAAACACAACTCTCTGTCGTTGACCTCCTGAGAGCTGGTGAGGCCGTCTATCATAGAAAGAACTGGCTGGGGAGAGACCCACTCGTTCTAACACCTCCTCAGCCCTTGTTTTCTGTTCATCAGGAGTTCCAATTCTCTGAAACTTCAGCGCGTGAGCTATGGCATCACCTATGGATAGACGCGGGTTGAGGGATGAAGAGGGGTCCTGAAAAGTGAACTGAATCCGTTGTCGTATATTGCGCAACTCAGCACCCTTCAGTGTGGCGATGTCTTGCCCGTCAAAGAGTATCTCGCCCTCTGTGGGAGCAATAAGTCGCACACATAGCCGGCCCGTAGTTGTCTTGCCTGAACCGCTCTCGCCTGCAAGACCAAGGACCTCACCTTTCATTATGTCGAATGATACATCATCAACAGCCCTAACAAAGGTACGCTCTTTTGTGAAAATCTGCTCTAGGAAACCCTTTTGGACGGGAAAGTACTTCTTGACATTCTTGATTTCTAGTAGTTTCATCCTATTTTCCCCCATAGAGATGACAGGCAACAACACCACCTGACTGGCTCTCTTGGAGCTCCGGTTCTTCTCTGCTACATACATCCATGGCAAAAGGACACCGCGGGTGAAACATACACCCAGACAAGGGCTCAACCAAGTCAGGCGGAGCCCCAGGAATCCAAGTTAGCTTCTTATCGGGCTTTGTCACATCAGGGACCGACTGGAGAAGCGCTTGAGTATAAGGGTGCTGAGGACTAGCAAAGAGAGCCTCTGTTGTTGCCTTCTCTGCAATTCTTCCCGCATACATTATTGCCACGTCATCGGCTGTCTGGGCCAAGACACCTAGGTTATGCGTGATAAGAATCATTGTCAGATTGAACTTCTCTTTCAACTCTGCCATCTCTTCAAGTATCTGGGCCTCAACTATCACATCAAGAGATGTTGTGGGCTCATCAGATATGAGGAGTCGGGGTTTCATTACCAGAGCGAGACCAATCATTACGCGTTGCCGCATGCCTCCACTGAACTGATGAGGATAGTCATTCACTCTCTCTGCAAGGATACCTAGACTCTCCAAGACTTCTTCAGCTCGCTCCAGCGCCTCTTCTTCAGTAATGTCGGGATTATGCGCCTGCTGAATCTGTATGAAATGTTTCCCAATGGTGAGCATCGGATTCAGAGAAGTCATTGGGTCCTGGAATATGTAGGCAATCTCATGGCCCCGCAAGGCCTGCATCTGATCTTTGTTCATATCAAGGATGGAGATGTCTCCTCCCTCAATCGTTCCATGTTTCCATGGCACGTCACATTCACAGTTCAGAATGATTTCGCCGCCAACAATCTCTCCGGGGTACGGGACAAGCTGCATGATTGAACGGCCCAACGTGGATTTACCGCATCCGGATTCTCCGGCCAGACCCAGTGTTCTGTTTTCTCCAAGTGAAAGACTAACCCGGTCAACGGCCCGGGCGACGCCCCTTCGAGTATTATACTCAACAGTCAAGTCCTTTATTCTAAGTACGTCAGTCAATGCTATCACTCTCTTAGCTTGGGTGTTAGAATCTCATTGAGACCCTCACCGGTTAATGTGAATCCAAGTGCAAGTAGGACAACCATCAGACCTGGAAATGCCGAAATCCACCATACGCGAATAATAATGACCTGAAAGCCCAGTGTCAAGTCCCAGCCCCAGTCGGCAATATTGATTGGAAGACCAAGCCCTACGAAAGTGAGGCCGGCCGCTGTCAAGACTGCATCTGCAAAGTTGATTGACGCAACCACTATGACAGACGGGAGTACATTTGGCAGCACGTACCTGAACAGTATGTCACGATCACGTGCACCCATCACAATAGCAGCTTCTACGTAGGGGAGTTCTTTGACTGTAAACACCTGACTCCGCAGTATTCTGAAGTATGAGGGAATATATACAACCGCAATGGCGATTGCCATATTCACAACCCCCGGACCCAACATAGCTGATATGGCAATTGCAAGCACAAGCCCAGGAAAAGCAAAGATGCTGTCCATGAAGAGACCCACAACCCTGTCAACAGCCCCACCCTTGTATGCAGACAGGAGACCTATAGGAACACCTATGGAGAAGCAGACAACAACCGACAGGACTGCAACCTGCATCATAGTGGCACCACCTGCAATGACCCTACTTAACATGTCTTGTCCCAGTGAGGTGGTGCCAAGAGGGAACCTGTCATTGGGAGGCTCTCTGATTCCACCTACATTGATTGTAAATGGATTGTATGGTACAATCCAGAGCGAAATAACTGTCATGTAGACAAGCGCAATAACCATGAGAATGCCCGATGTAGCGAGAATCCCTGGCGAACCGTGCACCTTCAGTCTTGGATACCCCTCGTACACCAGGAGCAGCATCGCAGAGAGAAGAAGGCCACCGGATAGTACTACGGACCAAAAACCGGTCGGATTTGCAGGATATATTACAAAGCCTAGAGGATAGACTAGTCCTACAAAGATAAGGAACACGATTGCTAGGAAAAGGATATTGGCTCTTGACAGGAGGTTGCTACCTTGGTTCCGGTTCTTCAGATATACTGATGTGAATAGGATAGAAAATCCGATTACAAAAGTGCCAGCAACTACCTGAATACCTGCGCCGCTGTGTGCTTTCAGGGCCAACGAAATCAATACAGCAACTAATAGAAGTGTAAAGGCAGCTAGCGACATGACTGCAGCCCACCATTTTCGGGAGTAGTCTTTCAAGCTGTCAGTGGGCGAAGACAGATGCATGAGTATGCCACGTACATTCTTAGCCATTCATCTCACTTCCTATAGTCTAATCCTAGGGTCAAGCCATGCATAGAGGAGGTCCATCACCAACGTGACCATACTGACAAGGATTCCAAAGAAGACTACTGCACCCTGGATTCCAGTGTAGTCACGGTTGGTTATACAAAGGACGAGATATGTGCCTAGGCCATTCCAGCTGAACGTTGTTTCCGTGAGAACAGCACCAGCAAGTAGAGCAGCAACCTGGAGACCAATCATGGTCATGATCGGTAGAAACGCATTTCTCAATGCATATCCGTAGGTCACCATGCCCTCTGGCAGACCCCTTGCCTCCGCGGCCACAACAAAGTCCATGCGCAAGGTCTCAAGCATGTTTGTCCTTGTCAGTCTAATAAAGATGCCACACAGGACAGTCCCCAGGGTCAGTGCCGGTAAAAGGATGTGACTAAAGGCAATGATGAATCCTACCGGATCAAGCGATAAAAGCGCATCAAACGTGTACATCCCCGTAATGGTTGGTGGCTTCGTATAGTGTACATCCCACCGTTTGTTGACCGGGAGCCATCTAAGCCATATCCCAAAGATGAACTGGAGGACCATACCTAGGAAGAACACAGGGATAGCATAAGTTATGATTCCAAAGAGCCGAATCCCATGATCAGCGGGTTTGTCATATCTCTTCGAAGAAAATACGCCAAGGGCTACGCCCAGAAGGACAGCAAACAACATCGCGTAAATCGTGAGCTCTAGAGTAGCGGGAAATCTCTGCGCGAGGTTCCAGGTAACTGGGGTGAAATCCGACATAGAAAGCCCAAAATTCAATACGAACAGTCCAGCAAGAGCGTTGATGTACTGCTGCCAGACAGGGACATCCAGTCCCAGTTTCGCCTTGAATGCTTCCAGCGTTGCTGGACTAACATTTTTCTCGAAATGCAGAAGCGCTGGATCTCCCGGAATTATTCTCAGGATAACAAATACAATAGTAAAGAGAATCCAAATCATAGGAAGAGTGAGTAGTATTCTGGTTACGACATATGATCTAAGTGACAAGCAAGGCCTCCTTTGGGATTGGTATCAGGACCGTTTGTTCATGAGCTTGTGTTATTTTTGGTACATACGGGAATAAGTGTGTTAGCTCTAACGTATTGTCGGGTAAATCCAGAAAAAAAAGGTACTGGTGCTACTTTTGCCAGTAGCACCATTAAACTATGAATTGCTAAGTCCAGTAGAGCAACCACATACGCCAGTTGGATGTGATGTCGAGGACGACACCACCAATGTTACTAGTGGAGACTGCACTGCCTCGGCCTTGCCACAGGGGGACAATGGAACAGTCTGTGGCCTGTAAGTCCTGCAGCTCATAGTATGCAGCTTGCCGGGCCGCGCTGGTCGACGCACCCCTGCCTTCAAGCCATAGCGCATTTTGCGCAGCACCTTCTGCTGGATAGGTAGAGTTGAAACCTAGGTTCAGCCAGGATGCAAATGGTAGGAATGCATAGTCGTCCGGATCAACA
>CAYPUO010000188.1:0-6202 GCA_964413775.1 uncultured archaeon | reverse complement strand
GCCTACGAGCAGGACGTCTTCATCTCGATTGTCGTCTTGCCTGCAATGCCCGACTGGGCAAAGGCTATCAGTGACTATGTAGATAGGATCAGCAGAGCCATGGGACTTACTTGATCCATATTGGAGAGACTAGCATGTCTGGACATGAGAAATTCTACGTGCCACACGATGATCTTCAAGAACTCAAGACCGCAATTGAAAGCCTTGACACGAATATAACCAGTCTGAGCACAAAGATTGACACCCTGACAAGTGCAGTACAGGCACTATACCAGTACTACATTGCTCCTGCATCAGAGACCTTCCGCAAGGACTCAGGCACTTCAACAGCAGAAACGCAGAATCTCACACTCGCGAACGCGGTACTTAGCGCTACACAAGACGTCTTCATAAAATCTATCACAATTGGAATCTATGCTGGGCCTGACAGTCCAGTCCTAGCGTTTGACAGTGAGGTCACATGTATTGTCGCTACCTCCGGTACGTCAATTATCTACGAGCCAACTATGGGCGACGAGTACAACATGAGTCTTGCAGAGTACGCAGTGTGGCAATTACATAGGACATGGCGTATCAACAACACACGGATCCCAGCAGGCACGAACGTGAAAACCATGGCATACATATCTAAGATGGCTGTCGGGACTCTAGTCTACGTGTGGATAAACTATGCATTCGCAGGGAGTTGATGAATATGGGAAAAGACAACAGAATTGTAGATAGCACAGGAAATGAGGCGAAAGTCACAGCTGCAGGGAACAGGCTGCAGGTCAGAAGCGACTTTGAGAGCACGTACGACCTAGACGACCTGAAGACCGTGCTGGACGCAATTGAAACCCTTTTGGGTGGGACCGCTAAGGTGAAACTCTGGGACGGCACAGACACTCTCGGAGTGCAGTCTGACGGTTCGCTAAACACCCGCGCAATGGGACTCTATTCAGGTTCGCAAGTACAGATACAGGTCGATGTCAACGGCAAACTTGTTGTGGCTATCTAGACTCACGCAAGGCCGAGGGTGGTCATCGAAGATTCCGCGCTTGCGGCCAAGTATCTACAGATTGCAAACATAGATGACACTCCGGTTGATGCAGAGACCCAGGCTCCAATTAGTAGCAACTGGGCATATGACCACCTCCACGATAACGCACCACACTCAAACGTAGGACTGGATGACCTTGATGACTGTGGGACCCTGTCAGGGTCCATCTTGCTTGGAATGCTACTATTTGGGAGTGGGAACGCACAGTACTATCCCTGTATCCTCCAGTCCGAGTATGGACACTTCAGTTGGGGGACACCCAGATATGAGAACATCGCAACAGGGACCGTCTATCTACATGGTACCCTATCGTTGCCAACCATGCTCGGCGGAAAGAAGCTCTACATAACACACATGAGAGTGGGTGTCTACGATGCAGATGCCACAGACTATGTAACAGAGGTGGCACTGTATGGGGCCAACGGGACATCGTTTGTGAGAGAGTGGTATAATGACAGCAACAAGGAGACCCCAAATGACTATGAGTACACATTCCCATCGCCTATCGACATGAGTAGTTATGACAGGGTCCATATCCGCTTAGTAGGATCCTGTACTATCGCAAAGGCCCTCGATATCTCGTACATCAACTTGAAATGCTACTATGCCTAGTCCGGCCGACAAGTCAATAAGCAAGCACCCCCCTATCTCCACTGGAACCAAGGGGGTTCTAGGAAATACAAAAATGGCAACTCTAGGTGTGACAAAAACACTGAAGAACGCGGTCACAAATGCAGCCGCGCAGACTGCAATAGCTCTTGTTTTGACCGCAGGCTTTGTGGGGGTCCAGATCCTTGCAGGGCTTGATTTTATCGGTCTAGCGGAATACGGAACGATCATGCTCAACTTCTTGCCTCTTGAGGCAGTTGTTGTCGGGTTCTATTTTGCTGTCAACATTAAGAGGAATGGGACCACCACTCCAAACACAGCAAGCACAGACAGCCAACTTATTCCTGTGGTGGATAATCTGATTCGAGAGGTCACAAGTTACAATGCTACCATTCCAACCATCATGCAGACACTCACACAGATTAACTCAGCCCTTCAGCTGATGGGAAAGGCTCTTTCTGCATTAAACGCAACAGACACACCGACACCAGCATCAGAACCAGCAGCAACAGCAGAGGTAGCGAAGGCAGAGCCCAAGGCCCCTTCAATGGACACAGGCGACCCAGACGGGCTGTTGCATCGCTAAGGGAGGTGAAGGGACAACGGGCGAGCAGACAGACCCTAACAAGCCACCTCTCTGGCTTGAGGAGTACCAGAAGCGGACCGCATTTGTGAACGTGATCGCAATGGCATTTGATGCGAACTTCACAGATGCACAAGTGAGAAAGGCCCTGCGCGATATCGCAAAGGACCTCAACCCATTTCCTGCGGCAGAAGGAGGGCCAACGCCTTGAACAAGGCACCCAAGGAGAAAGAGGACAAGACCCAATACAGTGTGACAATCCTGAGCCGTAGGGATATCGTGACCTTTCCCCGCTTAGGCGAGCGAAAGGTTGTGGTGCAAGTGACTTACATAGGTGAGTCACTCCCACCCAAGACACTTAGAATCGCCAAGGAGGAGTACTCCTTGGAGACTGAGAAGGCATTGATCAAGGCGGATATCGAGAAGCGGCTAGCAGAGAAACCCGAGGGGTACAGGGTGTGATACGATGCCGCAGCAGACAGAGCCGGGTTCAGGTACTAGTACGGGGTCATCAGAAACAACAACAACTACAACAACCTGTGTGCCAACCTGGCCCTGGCCTATGTCAGTTGTAGAATGTTGGTTGTATGATCTCTACGACTGGGTTGGGAGAGCAGCCGCCCTGGCGGGGAATGCAGCAGTATCGGCCATATCAGACCTAGGCGAATTCCTGCAGACGGGGATTGCTGATACTTCTAAGTGGGTCCTGGATGGAACAACAGAGATCATCTTGGACCTGCAGACGGGAATTAGTGACCTCTTCGACGGCGCAAATACAGCACTAGCTACAGGTATCGATACGATCACAACCGGGTTCACAGATGCTGTCACCAATCTTGGTACGTGGTGGAATGATATAGCAACAACTCTGTTTAATGACCTTGGTGTAAAGATTGATGACATACCGGGTCTAATTCAACCCGCGCTCGATGGTTTTAGTGTCCTCATTTCTGGCAACTATGCTAACCTGATAGATAGAATTGACCTATCTGGACAGACAAACTTTGATAGCATGAGCGGTCTTGCAGGTGATATCCTCGATGGGTTCGCAGACAAGTTCAAGGATGCCCTCAGTTTCCTGTGGTCGACTCTCGGCGACGTGGCCGGGCCGGTCGCACAGGGCATCTTTGGCATCATTGGTGATGTGAAGGATACGATTGCAGATGCCTTTTCACCCCTGTTTACGAGCATCCTGGACGAGATGAGCGTAGGTATGTCCGCAGGTAGCCCACCACCAGAGATAAAGGCTGTAAGCACTACGATCACCAAAAACATGCTGGATGTCTTCCAGCGGAATATCCCAACCAAACTACATAGCCCACCGTCAATTGCAGACCTGCAGTTCTCTGCGGGCGAGATCGTAACCGGAATGGTTGGTGTCTATGTTTTGACAAGTGTCCTAAGTGGCGCCATGGATGCAATCCATCCATTAAAGGACCTTGGCATTAAGGCTGCAGCAATGGAGATCCTACATGCGTTCTCTATCTCATCCGCAATCGCGCCCTTGATCCAGAGCGAACTCTGGGCTGGGCTTACGGTCCCGTTCCGGATGCGGATGCAGCAGAAGTATCCCTACCAGGTGCCGAGCCAGAACCAACTAGCGCAGTACATCAACCAGCGTTTGATTGATGAGACATTATACTTAGATTCTATGGGCCTGAACGGCTTTGATGCTGACTGGTCTGGCGTAATGCAGCAGGCATCAAAACGAGTACCATCCTACGGGGACATGCAGAACATGTATTGGCGTGGTGCAATCTCTCTTGATGACATACTCGACGCGGAGCGCTACATGTCACTTGAGGACAAGTTCGTTTCAGGCTATCAGGCATTAATTGAGCAGGTACCAAACACACAGGACCTGATCTCAATGGTCATCCGTGAGGCCTTTCAGGTCCGTGGTGGAGACGACGAGATGCCAGAGCAGTTCGTCACACTCATGGCGAAAAAAGGATACACCCGAGAGCAATGCCTCTGGTATTGGCGGATGCACTGGAACTTACCAAGTCTGGGCAACGTCTACGAGATGTATCACCGAGATATCCAGATGCCTCAGACAGTACAAGAGTTCTTGAAAGTCGCCGACTATGCTACCGAGTGGCGTGGTCCGCTGGAACAACTATCATGGTCACTACCGGGGAGCATTGAGCAACGCTGGATGATGAAGTGGGGGACCATCACACACGATGACCTTGTAGAGTTGCTGAAGGCTGATGGCTTGGCTGAGGAGTGGCGTGTGCAAGTCGCAGATGCGATAGTCAGGAACGTGTTCGTGAGTGATATCAACAAACTAAGAGATAATGCAAGGAGTGACTTTGCAAAGGGCTACATCTTAGAGCCACAGATGCGCCTAGACCTCTCAGCACTCGGCTACTCGCAGATCTGGATAGAGTACATCGTGCAAGACGTCTTAGATGATGCAGAACGAGCATACAAGGATGCGCAAGTAGAGAACTATCTTGCTGGCTACGCTAAGGATCTGATCACCGATGCCGACTTAGAGACCTCCCTCAAACAATTTATCAAGAATCCAGATATATTGAATGCAACGCTAGACAAGGCCTGGGTGAAGAAATATGCCAAACCAAAGTGATCAGACCAAAGGGGAAGAAAAGCCGACACAGCCGCGCAAGGTCGTGAGAGCATTGATGGATGCTCTCAAGCCAAAGCTGAAAGAAGAGCAAAAGAAATAAGGCTCTCCTGTGATTGATGTTTACATGGGCCTCTGGCTCACATACGCCGGGAGGCAGACAACAAGCCGGCCCCTGGTTTCATGCGCCCTCCCACAACGCTACATCCTCATTTTAAACTCGGGGCCGGCAACATACTGATATCAAATTATCTCGAGGTATTTTTGATATCATTTCCCTGCAGGTATTTGATATCATAATTGAAGGTCTATACTGATATCATTCTACCTTGATAGGCCAAATACAATCACGATGAAGAAAACAATGAATATGATCACACAGATGACCCGGCCCCAGAAAGAGCTGAGTTCAGGTACTTCAGTCTCCACTTTTCTTCATCTCCATTAACACAAGTTCTAGATGTGCAATATAGCTAAGAGCATCTATTGAAAGCATCTGCGCCCAGTAGTGTTTATTTCCAAGAGGGTCAAGTATATCATGTTGATTTTTGAGTTCTGTCATAAATGCTTCAAGCAACGCGACAAAATCAATCTCTTTCTCCTTCATACTCCATCAATCCCCAGTTGGACTCTCAACTCTCGTCGCAATGCACTGTCGACAGCCTTCTTGACGCTAAAGTCTGTCAAATACAGACGTACAAGGTCACGACAGATATCGCTATGAGTGTTGAATAGTCTGTTCCGTGAAGGCTCGGCTTTCAGTTTCTTTGCTAGTGCAGGGTCCATCTTGAATGTTATGGTCTCCACTATTGAAACACCACCTGTGAATAATCTAATAGAATATCACTAGCAACGGCATGAATACCCGCACTACAATTAGGACAAATCAGTCGCATATCAAAGCCCACTTTTCCATCTTTGGTTGTCAATACCAACACAGTTGCGTTAGTACCCGATACAAATTTGTGTCCACATCTACAAATTAACATTAGGTCACCTCGCAATGAGTAATACAGCCGTATTACTTAAAGCCTTTGCAACAGCAAAACGGGGGTCTATGCGTGTCGATAATGCTCCTGTAACATGTGCCGCTCAAATTTGTCAAAATAGCGAAATCGGCTAAGAATGCCTTATAGGGCATTAGCCTAGATGACTCCGGAGTCAAAATCTGTGTATTACCTCCCAAAAACAGGCAATTTCAGCCGCTATCATCCATAAAAACAAGGTCTATCATGGCTCATTGCAAGAGAACAGACAACAGGACACACGCCAGGCCAATTATAGGTAGGCTTCGAGTATGATTGAGGATATCTACACTCTAAGACAGTGTAGACAGGGCAATCGGAGCAATGCGATTTCAAGAGTATGCGTATTATGGCTC
>CAYPUO010000187.1:0-6215 GCA_964413775.1 uncultured archaeon | reverse complement strand
GCATAAGGATTGTTCACGTCTGCGGCACTCATGAGGACACCATAAGCAGCCATGGCCTGAGGACCTTCTTGCCTAGAGGAATCTCACTCATTGCAGGACCAGGGTGCCCAGTGTGTGTTTGTGCAGCTGAAGATGTGGATATGGCTATAGAACTTGCTCGACAGGGTCATATAGTAACGACTTTTGGTGACCTGATTCGGGTTCCATCGACAACATCATCACTCGTGAAGGAACGCGCAAAAGGTGCTGATGTTCGAGTTGTATATGGTGTGAACGATGCTGTTGAGATTGCTAGAAGAAACCCAGATAGAGAAGTGATATTCGTAGGAGCTGGCTTTGAAACCACAGCTCCAACCCTAGCAGTTGAAATTCTAAAAACACCGCCAGAGAACTTCTCTATTCTCACCTCTCTGAAGATAATCCCCCCGGCGATGGAGATTCTTGTGAATCTGAAAGGATTCGCGGTTGACGGATTCATTACTCCAGGACATGTGAGTGCAATCATTGGCACAAATGCATTCGGAACGCTTGCTCAGGGACATGGCGTACCTTGTGTGGCCGCAGGTTTTGAGCCACTCGATGTGTTGGAGGCGGTTAGAATGATCCTCATCCAGATTAAGGAAGGGCGAGCAGTTTCGGAAAATGAATACACACGGGTTGTCAGGCCTGAGGGAAATAGGGCTGCTCAGCAGGTGATGGAGAGAGCTTTCGAAGTGAGAGATGCCCCATGGAGAGGACTGGGGATAATTCCAAAATCTGGTCTCTACATTAGGTCATCTTACAGCCAGTTCGACGCCAGGGAAAAATACGAGTTTCCGCCAATAGAGTCCGTTGACCTTCTGCCTGGGTGTAGGTGCCATCATGTAATCCTTGGGATGATTGACCCTACGGAGTGCTCTCTCTTCGGTAAGAGATGCACTCCTGAGGAGCCATATGGGCCCTGTATGGTCGGCCATGAGGGCACGTGTAGAATACGGCATGAAAGCGGTGGATTGTAGAATAGAACTAGTTTCTCGTCTCAAGCCTACGAAGGTCTTCTGGGGTATTGATATTGGTAAAAGTATCTAGGTTAGGATCAAATTCTCTGAGTACTTCAGTTGTAACATACAGCACATTTGTCATTGCCTTAATGAGATCCTGCATCCTCTTTGTCCCAGAAGCCATGACTTGAAGGCCCTTTGCATATGCGTGCTCAGTCAGATATACACCATGGAGAGGTTCAACAAATCCATTTGGCCAAGAGGGAATAACGGCACCGTGTCCTTCGCACAATTGGATAAGAGAATCCAAGAGGCTCTTCTTGGCCAATGGTGTGTCAACTGGAAGCAAAAGAGTGTAGTCCCTGTTCGAGAATTCAAAGGCGGTGATTGCACCATTCAACGCTGATTTATCTGAATCATCAGGGTCCCTTACAATCTCAACAGCGGGAAGCAAGTTATGAATCTCAGTTTCCTGCTTCTCATCTGAAAGAACAATGATGACTCTGTCAGACAACTCTTGAGCGGTTGACATTGCATGGACAATCAGAGGAATTCCGTGAAGAAGAGCAAGTGATTTCTCAGATCCAAAACGTAAGGAATTCCCACCAGCAAGAACAGCAACGGTCAGACTCTTTTGTATCATGGATTCGACTCCGGCCAGTATATAACTAGACTTCGGGAGAAAAATACGCCTTGAAAACCTATTCTTTCTGTACATATATTACATGAAGAGAGGTGACAGTGACTTGCTATGCACTGATTTGCAAGAGCTCTATTCGGGACACCATCAACGCTAAGCGAGCGTGTTTGCGGACAATGACTAGGACACTGACTATGCAAGCCACAAGTGAAGTGAGTCTATCAATATCTAGAGCTTCGGAAAACTCAGTTCGACCCTCGTCCCTTGTTCTGGGCGCCCCTCAATGCGATCGCATATCTTGATGACGACACCATACTTCTCAGCAATAATCTTGCATAAATGTAGACTGAGTCCACTGCGTCGCACATCCACGTCAAGAAGCTGATCCTTTTGAGAGTCTGGGATTCCAGGACCATTATCACTTATTACTATGGAGTAGTCTCCATCTCTTTCGGTCATCTTTACCCAAATCTGTTTCTCTGTTTTTGAGTTGTGTATGCAAGCATTGTCCAAGAAGGAAAGGAAGAGCCACTCAAGGAAGTCATCGGCTCGCACTGGTGCCGTGCCAGTCTCGAGGCTCGCTTCAACACGAACATCATGCGTTTCAATTAGCCTCATTAGAGAGTTATGAATTGCTTCTCTCAGACAACGCTCGCCCATCTCGCAAGAGAGTACTTGTTCCATGATTGCGGATGACTCAATGATGCTGTCACACTTTGATATTGATTGCACAATCTCCTCAAGCAACGACTCTTGTGTAGTTCCTCTCAATTGAAGCTGTAGGAGTTCGGTTGCAGATAGGATGACCTGAAGCTGATTTGAGATGTCATGATTTAGGAGATCGAAGTATAGGAGGGCCCGATTCGAAATGGATTCCAGTCTACCAGTTTCGTTGGCAAACCGGGATTCAGTATGACTGACACACATGTACCCTTGAGGATGCCCTTCTGAATCTTCTGCAAGAGAGAATACTGCGACAAGAGGGATTCTCCGGCCATCAGTGCTGAGCAGACTAAAACTCGAGTATGCACTAGAATGTTCTCCTAAACATTCGTCAAGCGTTGTCTCGACCTGAAACACATCTTCAGGAGCAATGTAATTGACTAGACTATCACCTATAACACAGTCAGGTTCCTCATGGTTCAATAGGTGAGCCCCCTTCTTGTTGATAAAGACGATAGATCTGTCAACATCTAGGAAGAAGAGAGCTTCCGGAATGAGGTCCGTTAATTTCTTGCTGAAGACCTGACAGTCGTTATCAAATGGCTCATGCAGTTTCGGTCTGACTGCACGGTATGATGGCATGAGTTACTCACTGTCCGGTTGTCGGTTACCATTTGCGGCGCAAAGATATATAAAACATTGTGAATGGTTTGTGCCGACAAACCATTTCGAAATGATAAGTTTGTATACACACACTAAAGGAAATCCTTATCAGACGGGCAATACAGGCAGATTATATGGAGACTGGCACATGTCACGGGAGCTCGGAGACACAATAAAAGAAATCGAACTGACTGAGGATGGTAAGAAGCCTATCAGGAATATCGACTTCGTTACCGGCATGGACAGAATCAGTGCACTGCATGACCCTGTTAGAATCCAGATTCTTCAGATGCTGAGAGAAGGAATCGACGACCGTGTCACAATCGAAAGCGCTGATGACGATGCTCTCGTTCTTACCATAACAACTACTCAAGTAAAGAGATACGCTCTTTCCGTAACGGAACTGATTCAGCAAGCAAAGACTCGAGAAGAATATGACATTCTAACAAAGAATCAGATCTATCACCACTTACCTATACTGATTGAACATGGCTTTGTTTGCGAATACGGAACAGTCACCAAGGGAAAGAGGACAACGAAATACTATCGGAGGACCGCTAATCACTTTGTTACATTTGGGCTGCACTACGGTCCGAAAAGGTTCAGACAAGCTCTCAGAAAAGAGATTGTTGATGCCCTTCCTGTGTTTAAAATCAAGATGACAGACTCTGAAAAGGAGAAGTTAGTCGACCTCTTGGTAGAAACTGAAGCGATGCGAGTGAAGTGGGCAAGCGCACTTGAGGACATTGTGCAAGGAGATGTAACTGACCCGAAGGCCATTGAAATGATTGAGTGGTTTCTTTGGGTCTATGCAACAGGTCAACCAGAATACCAGGACTTACTGGACAAACTCAGAAAGAGGTTGTTCCCCTAATTCTATTACTCTGCGAACGTACACTGTTTGAATGGCAGGTCTCTGAAAGGCCACTGAAACCTGAGGAGCCCACGTCAGACGAATGCGTACCGATACTCGATGAGGGCCGGTCGTCAATGAACGGCAGACAGATATTGACAGCATCATGCATATAGACTATGAGCGACAATGAAAGAACGGTCATGGACCTCCAGAAATCCTCTGAATTGGCTCCCAAAGTTGCAGACTACTACTCCATGATGGAGAAGAGCAGAGAGAAACTGATAGAGAGAGTCCAGGGTCTTGAAATGAAACAGCTGGACTTTACACCAATCCCGGATCGCATCGAATCCATAGGAACGCTCCTCTTGCATATTGCCGCAGTTGAATGGTCATGGGTCTTCGAAGACATTGATGGGCAGGAAATGGACTATGATAAGTGGAAATACGGCTTTGCATTGAGAGAAAAAATCCCACAGATTCACGGAAAAGATATCTCATTCTATCTTGAACGACTTGGCGAAGTCAGAGATGCAGTATTCAAGAGGGTGAGATCTCTGTCTGACGACCAACTAAGAAGTTCGATTGAAGTTGATGATGCTGTTGTAAGCATAGAGTGGATTCTCTTTCACCTGATTGAGCACGAAGCGATACACATAGGTCAGGTCTCAATGTTGCTGCGACTAATGGAACGGGCCTTGTGACGCAGGGCAGATAGCGATGATGCTGGTCTATTGGAATGGAAGTGTATCGATTTCTAGGATCACTCAATGAAAGGACAGTGCTTGAGGGCTTGCTTCTGCCAAAACACGATTGGGGTATCTACAAAGGGGGTGGGAGCAGCCTGCTCTGGCCTTAATCCAGACATCTTATGCAAAGACCATCGCCGCCACTATAAGATGTTGCCTGTTGTGTATCAGGGCTGAACGCCCGCCATATCCTGCTGGGATGGAACTTCGACTTTTATTCAGTAACCAGAATAATCTATCCTATTACAGTTCATTAGGCAAAATGCCGTACATATGAACTATAGTATCGCGTAAATGGAGGCAAAAGCTCTATCTACAGTAGCTGGAAAACCAATTGGTATAGTCATACTGGCAATTCTGCAGCTTTTGAGCGCACTATACTGGCTAGCAATGGCAGCAATCATAGCAGGTGCGACCCTTCCTTTGGGAATCTTTGCCATTATTGGAGCCTTTGTCGGAATAATCTTCCTAATAGTTGGTATCATTGGACTCATCCTATTCTATGGCCTATGGAGCACTAGGAAATGGGCATGGCTGTGGACCCTCATCATTAATGTCATAGGTATCCTTGGCGCGATAACAGACCCATTGGGCAACATAATAGGTCTGGCAATAAACATCATAATCATTGTTTACCTGTTTGTGCCAAGTGTGAGAGCGGCATTCAAATAGAACGCGAGTAGGACTTGTTCCCCCAGAATAGCTGGGCTCACTTATGCCCAGTATTCTCTCTTTTTTATTGCCATGACAGCCATAAATCTCATCTCTTCGGCAGGTCCGCTTTTCAGTCCTCAGAAAAGATAGCGGCTGGGTGTAAGATACTTGTGGCTATCACCACATACATTTGAAGGCACGACTCTACACGGAGCACTGTCACACTGTTCCTGCTTCGCTGACCAACTTCAAGTTTTCTTACATCATAGAGCGAGGAGGAATGGTCATTCTCTACAGGGCATAGTGATAGTTTAACTGTGAGGCTGAATGACTGCTTTGAGTGACTCCTGTTTTCCTTGAGTTTCTAGTGCCTTCTGTGCTTCATCAAGCGAATAGCGATGTGTGACCAGCTTGTGGAAAGGAAATCTTTCAACGTTGGCCTCAATCGTCTTAACTGCTTGGTACACATGGGTTGTTTCACTGCCCCAGACCGTCCGAACATCAAGGTGTTTTCGGTTCATGAAATGAGGATTAATCTCAGTAGTCCCGCTATTGGTGTACTGGCCACAGATTGTGTATGTGCCGCCCTCTCGGACCAACTCAAGGCCCTCGGGAATAGCGGCCGCGCTTCCAGCTGCCTCATAGACAATATCCGGTCCGTGGTTCTCCGAGATATCAAGGAGGAATGCCTTACGGTCACTAAGACTAGTGTCGCGAAAATTCAGAGTGTGCGTAGCTCCAAACTCCTCTGCCAGCCTAAGGCGCTGTGGGGCCTGGTCGATCGTCGTGATCGTCCTTGCACCATTAATTGACGCCAGAATGGTGAGCATGAGCCCTACGGGCCCTGCTCCTTGAATCACAACATTAGTCCCCCATTTCAGTGGGCTGCGAGTGACAGCATGAATTGCAGTAGGAAGAGCACAGCCTGCAAAGATAGCGTCGTCAAAAGTAACCCGGTCTGGAAGCCTGATTATCTGCGTGCGAGGCTTGAGGTACACATACTCTCCATACCC
>CAYPUO010000186.1:0-6217 GCA_964413775.1 uncultured archaeon | reverse complement strand
CTGCCTGACTGTCCTCGCCATCTGCCTGATTGCCTGCACTGGGTCGGAAAGATTGTGTATCACTACGTGGGAGACGGCCAGATCAAAGGAGCCATCCACATCGCCCAGCTCCTCAAGGGGTGTTTCGATGACTCTGCTAGCGGGATACTTCTTGGTAAGTGATAGCCTTAGCTCGGGGTCGGGCTCAAGGCAGGTAACATCTGCATGCGGATAGATCTGCTCTAGCTTCCCTGTGAAGAATCCACTCCCAGATCCAACTTCGAGTATCCGCTCGCCAATCTGCAGGACCGGGAGCCATCTCTTGAACATCTCTACTGCATCTTGGTCATACTCGAAATACCGACCAATGTCCATGTCATCTGCGGACTGCAGTCTGCTCCAATTAAAGGGATATGCTGGCATATTTAATCCTCCACCTGTGCAGGTCAAATGGAGAGCCCCCCGAAAAGTATTGTCATATAGGGCTAAGACTAGCCAATTGAACAACAAATCGGGTGGGACACGCCGTAAGTCTTAAAACGGAAACCCACGCGGTTGCATCTACTCCTTAATGAGACATGGAGCTAGACTGCCATGTCAGGGGTGAAAAAAGTGACGCGTATGCAGTAGACCAATAGGTCCACAGTCTAGTTTTTGTCCTCATGGTCGACCAAATCGAGTTGCTATTGCATATCTCGACCAACTGCATCAGGAGTCGTGTAAGAAATGAGCCAGAAAATCACAGTAAACGCTATGGTCGAAGGCGGGAAGGCATCAGGCGGTCCCCCAATCGGTCCAGCACTTGGTCCAACAGGTGTCAACATCTTTCAAGTTGTCACAAAGATTAATGAGGAAACCCAGGCCTTTGCAGGCCTGAAGGTCCCAGTAGAGATTGTTGTTGACCCCGAAACCAAGCAGTTCGAGGTTGTTGTCGGTATTCCACCTACAAGTGCCCTTATCCTGAAGGAAATCGGAGTGCCGAAAGGGTCTGGAGAAGCTGGAACCACAACTGTTGGCAACCTAACTATCGATCAACTCAAGGCAGTGGCCAAGGCGAAAGCCGCTGACCTATCAGCCCTGACCATGAAGACTGCTGCGATGGTAGTATCCGGTACATGCGTATCGATGGGTGTGACCGTTGAAGGAAAGCCAGCAAAGGACTTTCAGAAAGAGGTCCGTGAAGGAGCTTGGGATGCACAGCTGGATGAACCACTGAGGGAGGCTTAAACCGTGTCATATAACATGGACTCGATTGAAGCCGCAGTGGCACAGGCGAGAGCGAAAGGCCTCGAAAAGGGAATCAAATTCGAGCAGAGTTTCGACCTTGCCGTCAACTTCCGTAAGAAAGAGCTTGATGTGACAAAGCCAGAAAACAGGCTCAACCAAGAGCTCATCCTGCCCAATGCACTCTTTCCGCCAACTACAGTATGTGCTTTTGGTGACGGAGAGTTTGCCGAGAAGGCTACAGGTGCTGGAGCTGAGCATGTCGTATCGAAGGAGGAAATCCCTAAGTTCGGCGAAGAGAAGAAGCAGGCGAAGACATTGGCAAAGGCGTATGACTTCTTTATCGCAGCGACAGATGCAATGCCCCTAGTAGGTAGGTACCTCGGTCAGGCGCTTGGCCCACGTGGAAAGATGCCCAGACCCTTCCCACCGCAAGCAGACCTAGAGCCAGTCATTGGTCAGTACCATCGGACTGTTAGAATTAGAATGCGAAATACCCCTACATTCCACGTCAAGGTGGGTCATGTCACAATGACCGACAGAGAAGTAGCAGACAACATTGCGGCGGTACTTGACTTTGTGAGGAGCAAGGAATTCCTTGACAGGGTCAGAAGCATCGTGGTCAAGACCACGATGGGGCCGTCGATTGAGGTCTCCTATTAGAGGTGAGGATGAATGAGTCTACACGAACATCAAATCCCACAATGGAAAGTTGACAGAGTCGAAGAACTGACAGCCGCAATCAAGGAAAGCAAGATGATTGGCCTAGTCAATGTTGAGGGAGTTGGAGCAAAGCAGCTCGATGGCATAAGGACTAGTCTGAGGAGCTCTGCGACAATCAAGATGGCTCGAAATACCTTGATGACAAGAGCCATTGAGAACTCCAAGCTGAAAGGGATTGAGAGTCTAACTGACTTCGTCCGAGGACCCGTAGCATTCGTCTTCAGCGACCAGGATCCATTTGTACTCAGCAAGTTTCTGAGGGAGAACAAGACTTCAGCTCCTGCAAAGGGGGGTCAGGTAGCCCCAAAGAACATCATTGTCCCGGCGATGAACACTGGTGTTACACCAGGTCCGTTCATCAGTGAACTTGCAGCCCTGAAGATTCCCTCCCGTGTCAAGGGTGGAGTCATCCACGTGATAGAAGATACGGTGGCAGTAAAGGCTGGAGATGTGATATCCAACGCCATGGCACAGATGCTAGCGAGGCTTGGTATTGAGCCAATGGAACTCCAACTAAAGCTTGTTGCAGCATATACAGATGGGTCAGTCATGACTGCTAAGAGCTTTGATATCGACTTGGACAGTCTGTTCCAGAGTGTCATCGCAGGTCACCAATACGCAGTCAATCTGTCAGTCAATACTGGATATCCAACAGCAGAAACAATCACTCTGATCATTGCCAAGGCCAATATGGAGGCAAAGAGCCTAGCACTCAACGTCGGGTTCTTCACGCCAGACTTACTCAATGAATTCTTGGCTAAGGCAAACTCGGAAGCTTTCGCATTAGCGGCAGCCATCTCCGAGAAAGATCCAGAGGCAATACCTTCCGACGTTCTTGGACAGGTCAAAGCCGCTGCGGCAGCACCAAAAGCCGTACCAGCCACAGAGTCGTCACCTAGTGATGATGAGCCCGAAAAAGATGAGGAAGAGGAAGAATCCGTTGCAGGTCTAGGAGGCCTGTTTGGTTAGAAATCACAGAGGTAAGAAACATGGAATACGTATACACAGCACTTCTGCTCCATAAGGCAGGCCAGGCCCTATCCGCGAAGAACATGGAAGCCGTTCTCACCGCAGCTGGTGTCAAAGCTGACAAGGGTAGAATCAAGGCTCTGCTTGCAGCTCTTGAGGGAGTCGACATTGATGAGGCTCTGAAGAACGCTGCTGCAATGCCTGTCGCCGCATCTCCAGCAGCTGGCGGTGCAGCTGCCCCGGCAGAAGAGAAGAAGGAAGAAGAGAAAGAAGAGGAAAAGGAGGAGGAAGAAGTCGCAGGTCTTGGAAGCCTATTTGGCTAGGCCGAGCGATGACCTTCGTCCCTCGATTCTCTATTAGCACAAGCGGGGGGATGGGTTACAAGCCTGTCCACCCCACTGATATTCTTTTTTTGGTCCTTGGCAATATTGGTTGAGCATTAGAGACAACATTGGGTAATGTGACTGTCAGAAGCACTGAAGCCAGCAATTTCAATGAGCACTTTATCTCAGTCCAACAGACACAATAACGAGGAGTGCAACTATCACTGTTATGAGAGTCGTCTATCACCCACTAATGCTGGAGAGCTACGATAGGACACCGGCTGGTGCGCCAGGAAGACTTGAGTCTACAATCGCAGTCTTATCTAAGCACAAAGGATACGAGTTCGTAGAACCTCAGCCAGCAAGTGATGAAGACATTATCAGAGCACACTCTGAACGTCATATTGAGAAGATTAAGAACGACAGCGAGTCAAGCCATGAAGGCATACTTGAGAAGTTGGCTCGTCTGGCTGCAGGAGGTGCAATCCTGACAGGCGAGCTATCACTGCAGGGCGAGCCTACTTTTGGGTTGATTAGGCCTCCTGGGCACCATGCATCGCGCAATAGCAACTGGGGGTTCTGCTACTATTCCAATATGGCGATTACGCTCTTATCACTCAAAGCCCGGGGACTGATTGATACGGCATTTGTCTTGGATTTTGACCTGCATGTAGGCGATGGGACCATCAATATCCTCGGGAGTAAGAAGGCCTTTACAGTCCACAACCCCAGTGGAAAAGGAGATGAGTCCTTTCTCAGTGATATTCGCGCTGCACTCAAGAAAGCGCCCGAGTATGATGTTATTGCAGCCTCAGCCGGTTTTGACCAATATGTCGATGACCGGGGTGCGAATATCTCAACTGAGGGGTTCAATGAGATAGGACGCACAATGCACGAGTTCGCTGAAGAGCGATGTGGAGGGAGGTGCTTTGGCATACTTGAAGGCGGCTACAATTTTCAGGACTTGGGGAAGAATGTGCTCGCATTCTGCGAAGGCCTTCAAGGTAGAAAGAAATCGTAGGTATCAAACCCTATTGAGGGTCTATCACTTGTTTGATTATCCTGCGGTATTCTTTGAACGCCTTTCGCCCTTTGGGCGTGAGCTTTAATGTTGTTCTGGGTTTCTTCCCCACAATCTCCTTTTGAACCATGATGTATCCTGCTTCTTCAAGCTTCGTCATATGAGAGGAGAGATTCCCCCAAGAGAGACCTGTGTGACGCTGCAGAAAGATTGCATCCGCACTTTCAACTACATACAATTGAGAGACAATCTTGAGCCTTGCAGGCTCATGGATTACTCTGTCGATCTCAACAGAAGTGGGGCTTTCTTTATTCAGGCGCGTCACCTTCAGGCAGTTCCAGTACAGGATACTTCTTGATAAAACGGAAAAGCTTGACTAGACCCACTAGGGTTATGATTCCACCCCATAGGAACATGTAGAGTATGAGCCCAAGGCGCGGGCTACCAAAGTCTACAACCACAAAAACGAAGCCGGTTATGCTCATCAAAACACCTTGGAGAAAGTACCTGCGATTTCCTGTCTTCTTAACAGACATTGTAGAAGGCGGAATCATGACCAGTCCCAGATAGAGAGGCGCAAAACGATATACTAGATTCACATCAAAAGAAATGCCATACAAAAGAACAAGCAATGCAATCATTACAACAAAACCGAGAAACACAGGAAGTAGCAATGCTGCTTGCCATGAAGGTGATGGCATACGATGTTCAACATAGCCAGTTCGGGGATACACGTATCCTTCTCGGAATCGCTTCAGCAATAGGAATGCAAGGATGAGCATCAAAGTGCCAGAAAAAAACAGCATCAGCTCGGTTTGCAGCGGCACAACCTGTGACCAGATCAGCAATGAAAAGGAAATGAGTAGCATGCCCTGAGCCAAAACATTCGACCCATCTTGCATCGATTCTCGATATAACTGCTTTTCCAGTTCAGTAGGATCACTATCAAACACTTTCAACACACCTCTCCAGGTTCTATGACGTGGGGTCTTCTCTGAAACCGGATGGAGCGCATGTAGTCAACCAGAATCTCACCGATGCCATCTTCCACAGATTCTCTGAACACTGTCCGCTCAAGATGAACAAGGTCGCTGCCCTTTGCCATTGTCATCCCGCCCATCAATGCAAAGTACTTTGCATTACAAAGTATGCTATAGCATATTAACCTATGGTTTTGAGGGGGCTCGTGTAGCGGCCGTTCAGGAGTTTATATTATATAGAGATAATGAAGCAGTGGTGAGATAAGTTGCTTCCATTTCAGATCCTCAGTCCTCTGACAGACTTTGTCACCCTAATCTCTACTTACTTTGCAGAGATCTGGGACTTCCTGATTTTCGTTGGAAGAGTTTCGGGGGTTATCATCGTACTAGTTGGAGCCATCCTGTGGTTTACCGAAGCAAATGCCAAGAGAGGGAAGGGGCTCGTAGCCAGCGGCATAATTCTCTCCATCGTAGTGCAGTACTTCGTAACGTACCCTCCAACATTCTATGCGGTGCTATAGAATCTAGCACCTTAAACTGCACGCTCAAAACTTGGGATGCAGAGTTGCGCACGGCTGACGAGAAGCAAGACTGGACCTCTATATATGCTCATTCAATGACTCTGGGAGTCTTTAAACACTCATGACCACAGACAGACCTATGAGATTGTCTTGACACATCTTTGAATCTCACAGAGCCTGCCCAGTGCCGTTTCCCGGGAGACAAAGCTCTGGTGTCTGGATTTGTCTAGATTACAATGAACGGTGTCCTCGGCCATCTCCTTTTGATGACCTTGCGGAAAGGTTTATGACGAAACTAGCTGGGAAAATTGGCTAGGGCCCGTTGCCTAGTCAGGGTTCTGAGAGATTCCTCCACTGGATGATAAATAGGGCGCTAGCCTTCTAAGTTAGAGCTCGCGAGTTCGAATCTCGCCGGGCCCACCATATCTCTTGCATACAGTTTTGTGCGTTCAAGTGAAGGAAGGTATATGTCAGGAG
>CAYPUO010000185.1:0-6241 GCA_964413775.1 uncultured archaeon | reverse complement strand
GGTGATGTTGTTTGGCGTTGCCAGGAAAAGGGGTGCAGACATCTCTCCAATCGCCATGGAAAATGAGAAGATTGCGGCAACCAGTATGCCGGGCAGTAGTAGCGGGATCTCCACAAAGAAAAGCCTATGAAACCAGCTTGACCCTAACGAATCAGCTAACTCAATGAGACTTGGATCTATCTTTGACTGCGCGATTTCAATGGCCCTATAGCTGAAAGGAACCCCAATGAGTGTCTGTGCAATAATTATGAGCGGCCATGGATTCGAGCTCAATCCAAGGGGTACTGCGATAGCAATCATTAGACCGTACGCAATTGTGATTGCTGAAACGCCAAGTGGCAGCAATGAGAGCATCGATGTCACCTGTGGCACTACTCTCCCTCGCGAACGTTGAGCATAGACTAGAAGCAATCCAATGACCACAGAGAAGACTGTTGCTAATCCTGCATAAAACAACGAGTTCACCATCGCTAGGTAGCCTCCTTCTGCACCCGCATTGAAAAGGCTAACAAACCCGCGGAGTGTGAGTCTACTAGAATTCGGGTCATAGACCGCGGCTCTCAGTATGGCAATCATTGGCCCAACGACAAGGATACCAAGCACTACTGCGTAGATAGCTACTAGGGCTTGCCTCCTTCGTGCTAGACTCGAGAACTGGACGGTCTTGATGTAGGCGGTACGACCCGCATGTTTCCTCTCCGCCTGTCCAGCTCTGACGTACGCGTATGCTAATGCCAGGGTTATGACCAGTTGGATGAGCGCTAAGGATGCAGCTTCACCATAGTCAAAGAACCGAAACGCGTTCCAGATTTGGACCTCAAGAGTTGCGTAGTTACCTTGCCCGAGAGCAAGAACGATGGGAAACGACATGAAGCAGAAGAGAAACGTTAGAATCGAGGCAGCGAGTACTGAGCTCCTTATGTGTGGCACGACTAGCTTCTTGAACTTAGATGAAGCCGTCGCACCCAGTATTTCAGCAACCTCTTCCAACTCTGGGTCCAGTCTCTCTAGAGATGCTGATACCAAGAGAAGAAAGAGCGGAATATTGTAGAATGCATGGGCAAGGACTATGCCAGTATATCCATAGGCTATATTGAAAACCGAAGTCTGGCTGTGTAAGAGCAGCATTAGGAAGCTATCGATTATACCTCCACTTCCAAACACCTCTAGAAATCCAACAACAACCACAATTGGCGGCAATATGAAAGGAACAGTCAGTAGTGCCCTGACAAGAATCTTGCCTCTGAACCTTAATCTTGCGAGGATGATAGCTCCTGGAACTCCGATGAGTAAGGCAAGTATTGTGCTGAGTGTAGCCTCGCTCACCGTGAAAATGAATATCCTCTGTGTAACTACTGACTGGACTACTTCCGAGAAAGACGACCCAGGACCCGTCAAGAGCCCTTCAAGCAGAACCACAGTTACGGGATATACTAGGAAGAGTACCAACAGAACAAACGGCAACGAAAGTATCAGATACCTTAGAGCTCTGCCGGTCTTCAAATGGCACGCCTCTATGATCCAATCATTATCTCATCGTATTGGTCCAACCATGATGTCAGGTTTGCGGATATTTCGGATGCAGAAAGAAGACTGTTGAGTAAGACTACATCCTGAGGATGCAATGCATAGTTGAAGACTGGATCAAGCGTTGCATTTGCGTTAACTGGGAACATCCACTGATTTAATGCCACATAGTCCTGGACCGCAGGCGTTAGGCAGTAGTCGATGAATGCTTTTCCTAGATTGGGATTTGGTCCGTTCTTTACAAGACCCATTCCTTCTACCTGCATCCAGGCATACTGCTCTCCATTGCAGACTATCGGTGCAACTGCTGTATCAGGAGCAGCTCCGGTGTATGATGCATCGTAGGCTGGATCTGTTCCATAGCTCACGAGGAGCTTTCTTGCAGAGTCAGAGTCCCACACGTTCCAAGCCTCTGACCATCCTTCTTGTATATTGATTCTACCCTTGACTAGCTGCCACCATTGAGTCCAGTCTTTTCCAAGGAGTTTCTCATAGACGGCGATTTCACTCAATAGGAATGCTAGACCGGGACTACTGAGATGTGGATTCTCCGTCACGAGCATAGACGCCATATCTGCAAGGTTCGAGAATGTGAGATTGTTGAGTTCTGGATTGGATGTGGCATTCAACTCAGAATTCCTGTAGACCATTGTGACCAGTCCAAAGTCAAAGGGAGTAACATAGTGTTCAGGATCCAGTGCATTCACGATTGATGCGTTGACGAGTCCCAAGTTTGGTGATGTGTAGGCGGTGAGAATACTCTTCGCAGCCTTCTGCAGGACAAGGATGTTGTCTATACCAACAACCACATCAGCTACAGGATTAGCTGACTCTGCAACCAACTTCGAAACAACTCCATTTGCATCTGTATCGAGCCTCACGATTCTTACGTTGACTCCATACTGCTGCTCAAAGGGACCAAAGACCCTGTCATCAATAGTGGATGTATCGTTTCCCCAGTACATGAAGCTGTCATAGGTATATACGGTCAAGACACGATTAGGTGCCTGCCACACCAGGATACCATAGGTTGCCACTGAAATTACCACTATCAATAAAACTGCGGCAATCATCACCTTAGGGTTTCTTCTGGTTGGATATGCTGATGAATTCACCATAAGGACATCCTTTATATCGTTGTTATATAACAACGTTATAGAATCTCCTCTAATAAATAGGTTTCTTTGGAGAGTTGTAATATGCGTCCTCCATGTGAGCTTGTGCAGCGTGAATATCTTCCTGAAGTGAGAGCTCAGTTGTCAAGAGTCCTTAATGAGAGCGGGCTCTCGCAGATCGAAATCGCTGAGAAGATTGGAACAACACAAGCTGCAGTGAGCAAGTATCTCAGGCACAAAACTCGGCCAAGTCCCCTGCTTCCTTTCATTCAGCCGCTTGTGAAAAGCCTAGCTGATTCTATATTGGATGGGTCCTCTACCAGCTCAACCTTGGTAAAACAGGTGTGTTCAGTATGCATGTGCCTACGGATTGGCTCAGAAATATGCAATCGTCATAAGGAGAGCGTGAACTCATTGGGAGAAGAGAATTGCGTAATCTGTACCGAGTTGCTTGGTGGCATGGACCATTCATTGTCGGCCAAATCCAAAGTACTTCTTGATATTCAGGCGGCCATGACCATAATCCAGTCATCTGCAAACTTTGCTTCGCTTGTCCCACAGGTTAGGGCCAATCTCGTTGCTGCGCCTAGGGGCGCCACCACGGTGTCTGAGGTTGCTGGCATCCCGGGTCGCATTACACTGGTAGAGGGCGTGGCTAGAGCAGTGGTGGGGCCGAGATTCGGAGCATCAACGCACACGGCAAGACTCCTCCTGAACATCCAAGCGAAATGGCCACAATATAGATCATGTCTTTGCCTTAGTGGAAGGGATGAGGTGATAAAGGTAGCACGTCTTCAAGGTGTTAGGATTGCTGGGTTGTCTTCTTCTGAAAGCGATCCGAATGAAATAGCACGGTCTGCCACTGAAGAAGAGCCGAGACGCGTTTCAGGAATCCTCGGTATCCATGTTCCCGGAGGAGTTGGAGTTGAGCCAATCCTGTATATCTTTGGCAAGAGTGCTGAGGAACTTGGGACGCTTTCCAGCAGGATGGGCGCGCTATTAGCTTAGCAGTGTGTGATACATCGTTTTATTTTGGTAGGGATTTCATTCATCAAGAAGTGAACTGCGTTGAATGAGACTGTCACCATCAGGCAGGGGAAGATTCGCGACTGTGCCGATTTATTCACGGTCTACCAGACAACTCGTTGGGATCGCAAAAACAACGATAGTGGATATGGGACTGTAGAGGAAATAAAGGATGACCATCGTGGCTCGGGTTTCAGCAATTGGGGCTGGTTGGTGGCCGAATCTCAAGGTGTGGTAATAGGCGAGATAGTTGCAGTCACAGAAAGGAACCCGTCCATTGGTAAGGTTGGTCTTATTCAGAGTCTCGATGTTGACGCTAGGTATCAGAAGAGAGGAGTTGGGATGGCACTGTCTCTTGCGGCTGAAAAGACGCTTGCAAAGAAGGGCGCTGAGCGAATTGCTGTTGTTACACCGTCAGAGGCGTATAATTATTGGATGAAGGCAGACTACTTTGCCAGAGGGCCGCTTGCCAATATCTCGACCACGCCCTCCCGAATCAAAGAGAACAGTACTACTGGATTGAAGGCGGTACAGAGGAAAGTTCCAGATAGGCTACCTCCTTCGGCACGGTTCTCTCACTTCGCTGTGCCAGGGCGGCTTGGCAACATTGTTCGTATGATTTCCAACAAGAAGCGGGTGGGCAAGTTTATTGAATTCTATACTGGCTCCGACTTTTCTGGCGCCGGCGCATTAGCCAAAATGGACAATGGCGTTGCTGAATTTGTGGTTGACAGTTACAGTAGAGATGATACAAAATACTCAGCCATGGTTTCAAGGGTGCTATCTCTCGCAAAGGCAATGAATGTGCGCCGAATAAGGGGCGTTGTCCCCAAGGACCAACTTGACCGCTACTCGAAGAGCGCCAGTTGGTCAGTTGAGGACTCACGGGATATCCTAGTTAACAAGCTCCTATAGGTCTATTCTTCTCGTAGCAGAGGAAAGACCCAATTCAGGAAGACAATGATTGAGCCAAGTATCCAAATGCTCCCTAAGTTAATATGCCATATCAAGAAGGGGTAATTCGTAATTCCAAGAATGACAAAACCTGCCGCAACAACCAATATGTAGATGACATCAATGACGAGAATCGGCCTAAGTGGCTGTCCATTCTTTTTCCTATACATGGGAATTGCGACTGCAAGACCAATCAAGATGGCCAAGCTTATTATCTCCGCAGGCTGAATGTTTGCAAATCCAAATGTCTTCTCTGTTTCAGCGGACAGGCCCTCTTCAGTTACGACCTTGACTTCTACAGAATGCTGCCACTTCGAGTAGTTGCCAGTATCAATATAGAATGTGAACTCTCCGGGTGCTACATGGGAGTAGTTGCCAACAAGATTGGTTTCGTCAACATATACTAGGACCGTGACATAGTCCCAGTTGCTTACAATGTTCACTGTGAAGGATGCATTTCCGACAACGACATCGAGTGCGGGGCCGGTGAATTCGACTTCAGGAGCCCCATGGTTATTCACAACGAATATCCAGTGTCTTATCCATGTATGGTTGTCTTGGTTTCTTGCAGTGAATGTGAAATTATGCTGCCCCTCAGAGTAATGTGTGGTATCAATAGGGAAGGTCAAATCAGTGCTGGTCTGGTTGACGCGTAGCGTAAATTCAGAGTCAAACACCCCATCAATATATGTGCTGAGAGTTATAGTCGAATTTACAGGGGAGGAAATCGTGAAATCAAAAGTGTGGTTTCCAGAAATCTCGGCATAGTCTGAGATATCATTAAGCAAGAAGCGAACATAGTCGAGGAACACAATTGTTTCAGAAACACTGGCCTTAAGTCCCTCCTCAGTGAATACGACAATCTTCACAAGATGATGCCCATTCTCATAGCGTGATCCATTCACAGTGTAATTTCCAAGACCGATTGGAACAAGTGTCTTATTGAACTCAGGTGTGATAACACCGTCAATGCTAATGTTGAGGTAGACTTCTGAATAGTCGGAGGAGATATTCAGGAAGAAGTGATCGAGTCCAGTAAACGTACCTCCTGCGCTAGGTGATAGAAGCTCAACGGAAGGAGCGCCATGATTATTGATGTCGAAAATCATGTGGTATGTTTCCTTGTCGTTGGTTCCAGTGCTGTTGTCCTCTAACAGAATTGTGAAGTTCAGTTCACCTTCAGCTAGGGTGGTCGTGTTGACTGTAAGGGTGAGTGCACCAGGTGATATCTCAGTATGGTTATAGCTAGGATATATTTCGCCCTCAATGAATAATGTGAGGTTCAGCGGTCCATTTACAGAGGTGACGGTGAAATTCAGATTAGCCGTCCCGACCAGAGTACTCTGATTGGCAGGTGTAACAAGTACGATGGTAATGTTCGCTGAATCATATCCTGCACTCCCATATGCTGGTACAGGCGCTTCAGTAGCACCTACTTCGTTGATTGGTGAAATTGGCTGGACCCAACAGGTGCTGACTAGCATCGCAGTCAGAATCAGGATCGTTACTAGACTTGTCTTCTTCATTCTGAAGCCTTCCGTTAACCGCACCTGATATGAATAGGGCGGATGGAGCACAGGAAAATAGACCACTTTTAAGGCTAGCGCCAGTTTTAAAGC
>CAYPUO010000184.1:0-6246 GCA_964413775.1 uncultured archaeon | reverse complement strand
CTGTAGTAGTCCGCAGGAAAAGAGTCTATTCAGGGTGATAGTCTTGTCTCCGAGCAGGTTTCGATTACGATATGTCTTCAGTGGTGCGGTGTACAGGGTATCCAGACCTTTCGTGGCCAGAGGAATTCGTCCGGACACAGTGACCTATCTCTCATCGTTGTTTGCGTTTCTGGCCATGCTTGTCCTGGCTGTGTTCAAAATCCAAGCAGCTTACGCCATACTTGTATTCCTTGTGGGATTCTTTGATGGCGTTGATGGTGCAGTTGCACGTGGATCTGGAACGGCCTCTAATAGAGGGGCATTCACAGACTCGTTAGTTGACAAGGTTTCAGAGGCCGTAATTATCCTTGCCATTCCTCTTGCGTTTCCCGCAGTTTCATTCATTGGGATTAGTGTTGAGACTTGGTCATTCATCTGCATCACTGGGTGGTTGCTTACGAGTTATGCTAGGTCACGTGCTGAATCTCTGGGCGTGAAAGATTTGGATGTAGGTCTAGGGGCACGTTCTGAGCGGCTGTTCGTGTTGTTTCTGTTTTCCGTGATTGGCCTTGTCTTTGTAGCTCTAGCAGTTGTGACGATTATTGGGATTAGCACCGCAGCATATCGATTTGTTTTCTATCGGAGCCAGCTTCAGGCAGAAAAAGAGAATGACGACATGTCGGAATAGTCACTAGACCATTATACTTAAGAGCAAAGGGCATCTGGCCGGCAACAAATACGTAGTGAAGTGATCCAAGCATGGCCATATTCAGGGCTGATCATTATGTCATAGCGGAATTTAAGGAAGCATCCACTGCGAAAGAGGCCGGGGAAAAGGTCCTTCAAGCTCTTAAGGAAGTACCCGAACTGAAGGACTTGGCTGTTGTTACAAAGAGACTTGAAGGCAAACAATGGGCTGAGATTGTTGGTCGCATTGATGTACCCGAAGGCTCACGAGCATTCTGGGCAATGATTAAGAAAGAGGTAACAGATAGAGAACCCTATAATCTCTTTGTGAGGCTGGATCGCAATGCAGAAGCACCTGATATGTCAGCAGCTCGTGCTATCGTGAAGAGTTGGGCGGAGTCATCTGTCGTTCCAAAGATTACGAGTAAAGTGGCTGTGAAGACGATTCGGGTCGTGCTCCCGAATGAGATCTATATGCCCCAGCTGAAATGAAACCTTTCCCTCTGTAATCTATGGCACAACCGAAACAAAGTGGAGAACATTACCCACTGCCTGTACAATTTCAGTGGTGGAGTCGCCATCAACATCGCCATAAGCTACAAGCGAATCTGCGCTCTTTTTTGTAGTTTTAATAGAAGCTGCCTCAAAGAACGCACGCCCCTCAACGCCCAAGACTGAAATCTTAGAGTCTGCAAGACTTGCCAAGACCTGCCCTTCTGACTCAAGATCGGGGACAATCTCGCCAATGCGAATAGATGCTACTCTCCCAGGAGCCCTAATCCTTGCTAGAATGGATGCCGGTTTATGCTCGACGCTTATCAGAGTGATTGTCTTCCCATTACTAGCTGTGACAATCCCATCCAGACGTCTATTAGCAATTCTGCCCGTTGCTACCAGACTAACTTCGCCCTCTACCATAACGCTAGCAACCTCATGCAGTCTGTCGTCCGCATACTGATAGACATAGACACTCCCGGAGTCGTCTCCAAAGACGAAGCGAGAATAGGGATTATTCTTGGTCCTGAGTGGTTGCATAGAAAACACAGGTCGGTCTACTACCTTATGAGCAAACTTGTCCAGAATCGGGTCGTACCATGCGTAGCCCCTGAGTGCCTTGTCATTTGTGGCAACAATCACTTCTGCCTTGTAGTCATCAAGGACGTTCGCAACCACCAATGCAGTGGGTAGGTTGCCCAGCATTGCATTAGACTTCAGTTCCAGCCTATCTTCTGCAATGCCTACAACTCTGAGAGTATTGTCGAGACCTCCAACAACGAAGTCTGGAGTCTTGTTTCCTGTCACATCACCGATGCCAAGTGTGGACACGGGGACTAAGTCAGACATCCTATAGAGTTCTTTCAACACCGTAGGGGCACCAACATAATCGTAGACCCGAAGGCTACCGCTGACAGTTGCAACAACGATATTGTCCTTTCCGTCCCCTGTAACATCGACCACCTCTAGATTAGTTACCACCTCTTTCAGAGTATGGCTACCTAGGAGTTCGAGCGATGTCATAGTCACAAGTACCTCTTCATGAGAAAGCTACACGATTGTATGGGAACCTAATTGAGGTCAGATTTAAGATTTGCCGGTCTGGAGCTTTGCTTTTCACAAGTTGGTCATGTCAGACTCCAAGTGATGCCCTTAAGAGTTTGAACGAGCATAATCAGGTGAGTTCACGATGGCATCACATACGGTGTCCCTCTATCTCAGCGAGGAGTACTGGAACTGCACGTTGGGTGAGCTTCAGAATGAACTGAGGTCCTTTGTTTCTGAGTTTGGGGCCTTTACTCCTGAGTGGTTTGCCGAGGTTAAGTTCCATCTACTGAAACAGTCCGGCTTGACCCTGCTGACACGTGATGAGCTCTGTTCAGTAGCCGCCTATTATCGTATCTGCGGGAAATGTGATACTCTCTATATGTCAAAACAGTGTCTACTCTGGTATCGACTCTTCGACCTTCTCACCTGGAAAGTTGTTAGACGAGCTCCACCATGCATCAAGGTTGCTCTAAAGAACAAGAGCATCAAAACTGTTGCTAACTTCATGAAAAGAGCTAACATCGTATCACCTCCCTTCTACAAGGCCCGCGCTGCACCGAGCTGTAAGAACATGCAGGATTGGGGGTTCTGTCAACCGGATGAGTTTTGTCAGGCTATGCGAACCGGGAAGCTGCTTGAGTACAACTCTGTGAGAGAGCAAATTAAGATGAATCGCAAAGCGAACGACCACGCCATGACATCTTAAATAGCTCCTATGGTACGGCAAGGCGTGGTGCGCAAATCGTGTTATCAGATGTAGATGTTGAGGTCGCCAATCTTGTTCGCCTAACAGGTAAGCGTGAATCAGTGGTGAGAGCAGCCAAGGCGGAGAAGAACGACGAATGGGCTCACATCACAGCAATGCTGAACGATCATCAGCATATTCTTGCACTAGGTGAGAAGCACACTCGTCAGAAGGCGATTCAGGACCCAGTTCATGGAGCAATATTGCTTGAGCCTTGGGAACTAGACCTCATATCGTGCTGGGAAATGCTACGACTGAGGTATGTGAAACAACTTGGACCTGCTCACATCGTGTATCCTGGAGCCACACATACTAGATTCGAACACTGCATCGGCACTAACTACCTTGCACAGAAATGTATCAGAGTCGTCAACTATTGCGAGGACATGAATAATCCCTGTTTTCAGCCCCTCTCGCAGCTATTGGACGAGCATCATCAGAGAGTCTTCAGGGCGGCTGCCTTGCTCCATGATGTTGGCCACCCGCCAACTTCGCATACTATCGAGTTTGCTCTAGAGAGCTGGGTCGGGCTATCCCATACTGACCTTGGTATGTTCCTAGTGCTGCACACCGACCTTGCAGATATACTACAGCAGAATGGGATTGACCCTAAGTCAGTTGTTAATGTCTTCAAGAGCCGCTCCGATGATCCCATAATGAAGCTACTCTCTGAGTTTATCGACAGCCCGTTGGATATCGATAAGACTGACTATCTAATCCGTGATGCACACTTCAGTGGTGTTGAGCTCGGTATCTTTCCTGCAGAACGTGTATTGCTCACAAATCGTGTCGTTAAGGATAGGAAGGGGTACTATCACCGCGCATTCATGCTTAAGGCGCTCCACTCGCTAGAAGCCCTTGTCCTCAGCAGATCGTGGATGTTTGCTGACCTCTATCTCCACCATGCGGTCAGGGTAGCAGAGGCTCTGACCTCAAAGGCAACGTATTATCGGTTGAAGGAAGAGAGCCTCACCAAGAATGAGTGCATTGGCCTATTCACCCGAATGACTGATGGTGATCTCTTCAGATGGTTGGAGCAATCCGAGATTCCTTTTGTGCGAGAGTATGCAGCTCGCATTCGATACCGTAGGCTATTCAAGGTGATAATGGCCAAGCCCATAGCTCTCTTTGAGGACGAGGCTCAAGAGCGGCTCATGAGTTTCACTCAGGACATAGAGAAGCTTGTTGAAACAGAGCTATTGGCCTTCGAAGATCCAGGACAAGTCATCATCGATGTAGTTAATCCTGTCTTGAGCGAGAAGTTGCTCAGTCAGATCCCCATTATTATTGGTGGAGATAGCGGCTTTGACCTTGTATCTCTTGCAAGTACGGAGGAAGGCGGTCCTCTCCTGCAGGCACTGAGTCAACAGAAGCGTACGATGCCTGCAGTGCGCGTCTATGCTGACCCGAAGAATGCCGAAGTTGTACGCAAGAAGTTTGAAAAGATGTTTCACTATCGCAAGAGCGAATCTCATCGAGATGATCAGTTTGACTTCTCTGAGTACTAGACCTGTTAGATGAGATGCTTCACCATTTCCAAGACATGTCGAAAACCCATTTCGATATAGATGACACCAAAGAGGGCTTCAACGAGTGTGCCCTTGATGTGTTCCATTTCGGATTTGGTGGGCGTTGGTGGGTCAAAGTGAATTCTGTTCTCATAGAGTCCCCATTCATCGCATTTCAAGGATAAGTGCTCGTTGCTCACGAGTCCTGATCGAGTTTCAGTAAGTGAGCCCACATCAGATGCCTTCGCTTTCCAGATATGATGCAGTATGGCCATATCAATGGCTGCATCTCCCAGCAGTGCAAGTATCTTTGCTGTTTCACTGAGAGCAACCAAGTCCGGCAACGTTTCGCACTCATCTACAGCCCTTTCAGGTTCACAGTAATGGGTTTCAAGTTCCAGAAAGAGGTTCTTTGTGCTTGGTTGGAAAAGGGCTACGGTAAAGAGCCCCTTTTCGTTCAACTCGAAACTGAACAGCCCCTCAAGTCTTGGCGCAAGCACTTCTTCAGCATATATGACTCTCTCAATTGTGTAGTCAATGCTCCGAATCCATTTCTGCATCTTTGACAGCGTACGAAGATTGTATCTCGGAGTACTCTTTGAGTCTTGAGCGACTCTCTCTCTGATGGCGACTAGGTCATCTTTCAGGTACAGCTGTTGCCATTCTAGCAGAGAATCACCAAGACTCACCATTACTCCCTCGTGGATAAAACTGGATGATTCTGGCTCTCTCGTCCTCATAGCTATCAACATGTATCGCCTGAAGTGAGTACTGTTCCGCCAATCTTACTAATGCAAGGATTGTGAGGGGCGTCCCCATCGATAAGTCTACTATCACGTCATGGGTTGGTATTACTTTGATGACTTCACCGCGAATAAAATCGTAGACCGCGCCGAGATTCCCATGCTTGGTATCAGAATCTTGTTCGCCTGTTATCTCCTCGGGAACATCGTACCACTCTGTAATTGTATCCCATCTGCTCTTAGCTTCGACAGTCACAAACCTGTCAGTGGGAGGTCTGAGCTGGCGTTTCCAGATTCGTGCCTCCGTGAATAACATCAGCCTCTTTGGTGTAAACCTCCTTGTCTTGCTCAACCACAGAATAAACGGTCGGGTGTCATCAGGTTGTCGTATCGAGGCCACGTATGCCAGTGGTCTCGCAACTTCCATTAGGCCTACATCTTTGAGTGCTCTTCTCACTGGATGGTATGCTATAAGACAGAGTTCAAAGACTCGTTCCCGGGACTCTCTCTTGCTCTTTATGATGCCGAGCTTTTCCAGATGTCCAGTATTATGGTACAGCTTCGGGTCAGTGACAATTACCTTTTCTTCCTTGACTTTTCTCTTTCCTTTCTTGTCAATCAGGGTCGCTGCCATGTCTTTTCTGATGCTCTCTCTGAGTTCCGTGCCGGTCTTGGGACCGCCTTCCAGCTGGTCTAGAATAATCCGCCGTGCACGCACACTCTCTATCTCATGTCTGACGATGTCGTCAACTGTCTGGCTGATCATTGTCGTCTCCAGTCCGATGTATATACAACCTATATATGTTTTGTATGTATCTAACTTGTTGTCCTTGTGAGCATATGACATCCCTGTAGTCGTCAGCCCGAAAATAGCTGGAAGTGCATAAATTGACTTCAAACCCATGTTTCTGCCACATACGGCCAAAAGAAGCTTATGGATACAAGACCAACATATGTGTTATAGTCATTTAATTAAAATGGTTAAATCCTATAAAGGCTTAAATAGAAACAAACGGGACTTAACTTTAGCACAGAGTTTTGG
>CAYPUO010000183.1:0-6260 GCA_964413775.1 uncultured archaeon | reverse complement strand
GGGCAAGTCAGCTGTCAGAACTGCGGCAAACCCTTGAGCATTGATTCAGTCGAGATAGTCTAGAGCCATTCCAAATTATGGGCATTCCACTCCACATGTCCAGAAAACTTCATTAACTCAAGCGCACTGTAGCGTTTCGTGGCATTGTAATAGCTAGGAGAGAATGTAGGAGTGAGAAGCAACTTCCAACCCATGGGCCCTTCGATAGCACTTCAGGGATTGCTGTCAGCCGCTGCTGGCTTCGGCTTCTGGTTTATCAGTATTCCACTGAGCTTTGGCTATTTGCCGTTTTCGCTTGGATATGGCTCCACCCAGATGTTGATTCTGCTCGTACTTATCGCATTTGGAATGATAATTGGCTATAGTGCGACGAAGATTCGATCGAAACTATTGACAAACGTGCCTAGTGCGCACTGGGCATGGAGCATAGTACGCGGAGTAGCTGCTGTTGTAGTATCATATGTTCTGGCATCGTTTGCAGTACCAACAGTTGTAGACTACTTCTATCATCCACTCTCCAGAGATTACATCACAATAGTCGCTAGTATCGTTTTAGCAGTGCTCGTGATTTCCCCCTTTTGTGGCGTAGCAACAGAATTTGTAATGTCCCTTGAACCGACACCCCTGACCACTGAGGAAAAACACATCTGCCAAGGCGAGAGTTTGAAATGTCCACACTGCAATGCCATCTATACATATGAGATGGTACTCACTCAGGATGGTCAGGTCAGATGCCAGAACTGTGGCAAGACTGTGAGTTTCAACACCGCGGAAATAGTCTAGAAGTCCAGCCAACAGACGAGAATGACTTCAGTTTAGGGTTAAAAGCATCTCATCAGAAGTAGGGCCCTCATCGAGAGGCTGAGATTCGATGCCGTTATTAGCACTATAGTATCTGATGCTCGTGAGCGGGAAGAAGATGAAGAAGCATACCCCCATGCAACGGCAGTATCTCGACATTAAGAGACAACATCCGGACTGCATTCTGATGTTCAGACTTGGGGACTTCTTCGAGATGTTCAATGAGGATGCCAAGGTCGCAAGTGAGGTGTTGGATATCGTCTTGACCTCGCGAGGAGAAGGAGTAGACAAGTGGCCAATGTGCGGTGTACCGTTCCATGCGGTTGATACCTATGTTGCCAGACTGCTCCAGGCAGGCTACACAATCGCCCTAGCTGACCAAGTGGAGGACCCAGCGCAGGCACGTGGTCTGGTGCGGCGAGATGTGGTCCGTGTCATCACCCCGGGAACGGTACTAGAGCCTGGCATGCTCGACGAAGTATCAAACAACTACCTAATCGCGCTGATGGAACACGAGAAGGCTGTTGGGCTTGCCGCAGTTGATGTGTCGACAGGAGAGTTCATCGCAACTGAGATTAGCGGTGACTTGGACGATGAATGCGTCCTGAATGAAATCGCCAGGCTGAAACCTTCCGAGATGTTGGTGCCGGAGTCGTATAGAGGAACAGAGTCAATCTCGAAATCAGTCCCTGAAGATGGGGCGCGCATTACATATCGACCAGATACAGACTTCTCAGCCAAGACTGGAGAGGAGCGAATCAAGCAAGACCTTGGAGTATCAACACTTGATGGATATGGTCTGTCCGAAAAGAGAGTGGCAATCGGAGCTGCAGGTGCAATCCTCTCATACATCTCAGAGATGCACAAGGACAACGCGAAAACCATCACCAGTCTCAAGACGTATTCGACCTCCAAATACATGATCGTTGACTCAACGACACAGAGGAATCTAGAACTCGTGAGGAATGCTAGAGACGGCACTACCAGGGGGACGCTGTTCGAGGTCTTATTGAAGACTGTGACACCAATGGGGAAGCGGCTCCTCAAGCACTGGATGCTCCAGCCACTGCAGGACATATCCGAGATAGAGAGCAGACTTGACGCAGTAGATGAGCTGGCAAGGTCGGCCACTCTTCGGAAGTCTATGTCGGATGGTCAGAGAAACCTAGGCGACCTGGAGCGGACTGTCAGCAGAGTAGTCTTTGGCAGTGGGGGAGCAAGAGACCTAGTGGCTCTTCGGAATGCACTCTCAAGACTACCTCCAATCAAGAAGATGCTTGCTGAATGCAAGTCAGACATGCTCGTCTCGTCTGAGGATTCAATCAATCCTCTGACAGGACTGCTTACAATGCTCAAGCGCGCAGTAGTGGATGGTCCACCTGTATCAGTCCGAGAGGGCGGTATGATCAAGGCGGGCTTCGATGAGGAACTGGACAGCCTGAAGGGTGGCATCAGTGAGGACAAGAAATGGATTGCGTCGCTGCAGGCCAGAGAACGAAGGAGGACCGGAATCAAGTCGCTCAGAGTGGGCTACAACAAGGTCTTTGGCTACTACATTGAGGTGACGAAGTCAAATCTCAATATGGTCCCGAAGGACTACGACAGAAAACAGACACTCGCCAATGCTGAACGGTTTATCACGCCAGAACTCAAGGAGAAGGAAGCCGCGGTCCTTTCAGGGGAGGACAGGATTAACAAGGTCGAGTACGAGATCTATGAGCGGCTCAGAGCACACGTCCAAGAAAATCTGGATTCGCTCAGGACTAATTCGTCTGGAATTGCAGTTGTTGATGTGCTGTGTTGCCTTGCTGAGGTTGCAGTTATTCGGAAATACACAAGGCCCAAGTTATCCAAAGGGACGCGAATCAAGATTGTGGATGGACGGCATCCATCTCTCGAGATGATCCTAGGACAGAACGAGTTTGTCCCCAACAGCCTTGAGATTGGGGATGGTGGTACCACACTTATCATCGTGACCGGCCCGAATATGGCTGGAAAGAGCACATACATGCGCCAGGCTGCACTCATTGTCCTGCTGGCACAGATGGGCTCATTTGTCCCAGCCAAGAGCGCAGAGATTGGCATTGTGGACAGGATATTCACTCGCGTTGGAGCATTCGACGACTTGACGGCGCGTCAGAGCACGTTTATGGTTGAGATGATAGAAACAGCGAACATCCTGAATAATGCCACTGAACGCAGCCTTGTTGTCTTGGACGAAATCGGGCGGGGCACGTCAACATTCGATGGAATGGCACTTGCCTGGGCGGTCGCGGAAAGAATTGTGCAGATGAAGACGAGAGCACTGTTCGCAACTCATTTCCACCAGCTGACCGACATGGCAAACATGTATCACGGAGTGAAGAATGTCCATACTCTTGCGAGAGAGTCCGGAAACTCGATTGTCTTCATTCACAAAGTAGTTGATGGTGGGACAGACCGTAGCTATGGAGTTCATGTGGCCTCTTTGGCAG
The DNA here is from genome assembly GCA_964413775.1 of uncultured archaeon. GTDB lineage: Archaea > Asgardarchaeota > Thorarchaeia > Thorarchaeales > Thorarchaeaceae > MP5-2226. Next base: position 2,985 of record CAYPUO010000183.1, on the reverse strand, counting down.
GCATTCCAGAACAAGTGGTGAATAGAGCCAAGGAGCTCCTCATCAAGCTTGAAAAGAACGGACCTCCAACTCTGGATGGCTCCGAGTCTCCTGAGAAAGGAGTCCAGGCCAGCCTAGAGGCACTCACTATTGACGACCCTATTGTGGAGCAGGTCAGGCACCTGGACCTCGAAAGAACTACCCCGCTGGATGCGCTGCTCAAACTCAAAGAACTCCAGGACGAGGCTAGGAATCGTGAAGGCTGAAGCCGTACACTGCAAACCTCGCCATTCCGCAAGGTTTTTAGTTACGCTTCGTAACTTACAGCTGTCCGTTCATCAGGCCCAGACGTGTTCATCACTCGGGAGAGATAGGCGTGCAGCCTAGTTGTTGACAAATATGATCAGGAGTAAAGAACTTCAGGAACTCGCTGACATAGTGGGAGAGGACTTTTTCTCAGCAGAGCTCTACATGCGAGACCTATACTCCTCTGACATTGCAGCGCTGCCGGGGATTGTAAATGACCTCTTTCAGACAGAAGTTGATGCGATTGCTCAACCAACTTCGACACAAGTAGTTTCCAACATCTTGATGTACTGCAGTAGCAAAAGAATACCTGTCATCCCAAGGGGGCACGGAACTTCAGGCTACGGAGGCGCCTTGCCGACGAAGAATGGGCTTGTCCTTGAGATGACACGGATGAACGAAGTCTATTCATTGGACAAAGAGAATATGACTATCGAGGTTGGTGCTGGCATCATATGGGGACGCCTCCTCGAGTTCCTCGAAGACGAAGGGCTCACCGTAGCTGCCTATCCCTCAAGTGCACCCTCCAGTAGCGTAGGGGGATGGATTAATGCAGGGGGCTCAGGTATCGGAAGCACAAAGTATGGAGGAATCCATGACCAAGTTGTGGACCTTGAAGTTGTGCTCCCAGATGGCGCTGTGATACGCACGGCGACGGCAGGTGAATACTTGTCTCAATACAGACAGAAACCTACTTATACCTACTACCCAGGGTCTGAAACCTATTTCTGGGGACCAGATGGTCATGGGAAACTTGACAATGATGTGACCAAGCTATTCATTGACAGCAATGGATGCATGGGCGTTATCACCAAGGCTGTCCTCAAAGTAATTCCACTCCGCAACATCAAGCCCATGGTGGCATCGTTCAAGAGCCGTCAGTTGATGATCCAAGCTCTCGAAGACCTACTGGGGGCAACCCGGCCATTCTATCTGCATTTCATCACCGGTGACTTCTATCAGATGCTTTTCGAACTTGGAAAGGCTTCTGAAACATCAGGTGAGTGGGTCGTTCTGAGTTGTTTCGAGGGAACCGAGGATGAAGTAGCTGTTGAGATGGAGAAGTTCCATCATTTTGTTAGACGGAACAACGGAGTCACAGAATCGGATGAAATTGCTCAGCATGAATGGGATGAACGATTCTATCCTATGCGAATCAAGCGCCTTGGCCCGAGTCTGGCACCCTCTGAAGTCTATGTGCCACTGAAGAACCTTGAGGGATTCCTTTCTTCAGTAGACGACCATTTCAAAGGTGAGAGGTATGCCATTGAAGGCGCCCTCACTAACACGGGAGAGGTGGCAACGCTTGCGTGGTTCCCTGATGATGAGAGAAAGAAGGTCTCGTTCTTGATGGGATGGTACCGCTCACTTGACTTCATTGATGTTGGGATCCACAGCGGCGGAAGACCGTACAGCATTGGTCTGTGGAATATCCCGTACTCAAATTCCTACTATGGCAGGGAGAATCTGAGCCAAATCTATGAGATAAAACATAGACTGGACCCAAAGAATACACTCAATCCTAACAAGGTCTTTTCCGGCTCACTCAACCTGTCTCTCAGACTAAACCTCTTGATACTGATTGTAGTTGGAATAGCATTCCCCATCATCCTTAGTATTGCAGGTCTGCTGGTTCCAACATTGATAGCCGCTTATGTCCCTTGGATTGTACCGAGGACTGCGTCTGACTTCGCTTTCGCATTCTGGATTGGTATGATTCTCGGACAGGTAGCTGTAGAAGTAGTAAACATAGTCCCGGTTGGATTCATCCTAACCATTGGACGGCCGTTCATGCGCTTGTTCCGCAGAATTTGGAGAGGATAGACATGTTGCAGATCCCGAACTTTCATTTCACACTATTCCTTGGACTCCCAGCCATCATATTGCTGGGAATTGCAACACTCCTCTATGAGATCTCAAAGGAGAAGCATACGTTTCACCATGGTCTGTGCGCAGGGCTCGCGTTGGTGCTGACCACTATCAATATTATCTACATTCTACCTACCACAGCAATTTTCCTGGGTAGTTCAGCAATGGACCTATTCCACCTGGTTCACATCGTACTCGGGGTAATAGGCTACATCGGAGGTCTTGGCGCATTTGTAACAGGAATGTCAGGCATTAGGACAAAGATACCAGGATACACAGCACTGATTTGCTGGACAATAGTCTTCCTGATGGGCTACTTTCAGTTCATGGTGTGAAGGTGATGTAGATGAATGAGTTGATACAAGACCCGCAGAACATCTCGGATATCTCAGACCTTGAATGGGTGAGCCGCAAGATAACAGAGCGCCTATCAGCAAGTGGGGACACTACCGGTATCCCCTACTATCACTTCAGATGGAAGAAGAAGTGGCTCGCAGACTATGTAGCGTGGCCAACCGATGCCGAGCAGGTCTCGACTGTCCTGAAATACGCTTGGCGGACCCACACGCCAGTCATTGCAAGGGGCGGAGGCACCTGTTATTATGGGTCATCAAGCCCTACACGGGGCGGAATTGTCATCGACACCAAATCAATGGATAAGATTCTAGAAGTGAACAGAGAGGATTTGTGGATTCATGTGCAGTCTGGGATTGTCTGGGAGGTCCTGGATAGAGCTCTTGCGAAAGAGAGCTTATCCTTGAGAGTGATGCCTCAGAGCGCTCCCGCATCCACGTTAGCTGGGTGGCTGGCGATTGGCGGAAAGGCAGGAAT
>CAYPUO010000182.1:0-6278 GCA_964413775.1 uncultured archaeon | reverse complement strand
AGTCCACACTGTGTACAGCTCCACTACCTGATAGAGGATATCAAGCAGCATTTCACGCCGGAAATCGAAACACAACACTTCGTAGTAGAAAAAGGGGAGGTAGTTGAGATTTCACCAAGTAGTGTGAAACAGTCAAGACACCTCTCCAAGATAGAGAGACATCAGTAGGAGAACCAAGCTTCGTTCTGCCCGTAGCGGTGCTATCGATCTCTAGCGATGGAGCTTGGGCAGGATAAAACCTACTTTTTTTCTATACTGGAGATACTCATCTCCATAGTGAGTAACCAGCTTTCGTTCCTCGAAGTACGCGCCTATCATTGTATAGAAACTGAGCGAGATTGCGAATACAATGACCGTGGGAAACGGATAGAGTAGCATGAGACCGATGAACAACGATATCGTGGCCAGATAGAGGGGATGACGCACCCACGAATAGATACCATCCGTTATTAGCTCTGGCTTTCTGTCTGTCCGCATATCGGCAACGGTACTCACTGATATGACTCTTGACGCACTCATGGCAACTGCTAGTCCAAATACCAGGACGACTATTCCAGCTATGAAGAGATAGATATTCACTAGTTGAAAGTCAAAGAGGAAGTAGAACCAGTTCCAGTAGTCCATGGCAAGGAATGGTATCAGAATCGCAAGTATGCTGGTTCCTGTGAATATCCTTGAGTAGCCCATCTTGCCCCACCGATCTATGATTCGCTCCTTTACCGGAAGAGATGATACGCCACTATGCTGAAGGCCGAAGATTGTTGATCCGATAATGATAGCCACGTATTCAATCAATGTCTATTTGCTCCACTTCTGTACTTAGCAAGTACGCACAACCTTATAAGAAACTATGGTTAATTATCTATCGTTAACACAACAAGTAGGGTGTTTCCAAAAAATGGCAGAGATACCAGCAAACCCGTTCAAGGTAATGGAATTACAACGGGCAACAATGGTCACCGTCAAGGACGGCGACGAGAAGAAGAAAGTTGATGCAGCACAGTACCAGGTTCGATACATGGTAGGCGAAGGTACTGATAAGCGGTTTGTGGACCATGGCGATGGAATGCATGAGATGGCGGAAAAGACCATCTACTTTGCTCCAGCTATTCACAAAATGATGGAGGAACCTTTCCACTACGATGGTGGTGCTGTAGAGCAGATCACAGGCGATAGCGAAACGGAGAGTGCTAAGACTCTGAGTAGGGTCCCATTCTGCGGTGAGCATGAAATTGTGGAGGTCTCCTTTGAGAGCCCCGGAGTTGATTGCTGCGCTATGACCAAAGAAGAAGCGGACAAGCACTCAGTACCGCTTCAATTCCTTGCAGGATTCCTCTTGGGCAGAAGCGACAGCACCATAAAAGTCGCTTTGACAAAGACTGCAACGGACAACGGTGTGGTGTACTACGAGAATATCCATGTCATACCTGACTCCGCCGTAAAGGCAGTCCAATGTCTGGAATAGTGTAGGGAAGAAGAAAACAACAAGGTGGGCGCTCTGATTCATCTCCCTGTTCAGGCTGCCCCCTACACAGCCGGAATTCCTTTCGCTGGCAGCGCCCACCTGACCCTCTTTTTTTAACAATTGTTTCTTTGCAAAAGGGATACAAAGCCAAAGAATTATATACGGAAAAAATAGCGCTTGCGGTCGCGTTTCCTTCTCGGAAATACGGTTTTGTGGCATCGTTTGGCGGAACATGCGGGCGGCCAAACCCCGAGCAGGACTCACAGGTGATCAGGAAATGGCGAAACCAGTCCGTGCGCTAAGTGACAGGCAAAGCGCTTTTGTTTGCTCCTCATGTGGAGGCACCGAATTCTATGAAGACCAGACGCGCGGCGAGAATATCTGCATATCGTGCGGGTGTGTCCTTACCGACAGAATTGTGGACACCGGTCCAGAATGGAGAGCATTCACAGCCGAGGAGAGGAACTCCAGAGCAAGAACGGGATCTCCAATGACCCTGACCATGGCCGACAAAGGACTAGCAACTACCATCGGGTGGTCAGACAAAGACGCTAACGGCAGGTCGATTGCTGCGAGCAACCGTGCAGCCATCTATAGAATGCGTAAGTGGCAGATTAGGACTCTTGTCCACAGCTCTCAGCACAGAAACCTGAGCATTGCAATGAGTGAGATGGACCGACTCTCCTCACAACTTGGTGTTCCAAGCGAAACCAAGGAAACCGCAGCTCTCATTTACCGGAAAGCACTTGGGAAGAGACTGGTGAGAGGCAGGAGCATCGAAGGAATGGTAGCAGCTTCGATATACTTGTCATGTCGCATACACAAGATTCCAAGGCAGCTCGATGAGATTGTCACTGAGGCCAAAGTAAACCGCAAGGAACTTGGTCAATGTGTGAGATTGGTTCTCCGAAATGTGCCGATTAAGGTCCCGATTCCATCTGCAAACGACCTCATGCCACGCATTTCTGCTGACCTTTCACTAGATGGAAAGACAGTCCAGTGTGCAATGGGAATCATCAATGATGCCCGTGAGCGAGGCATTACTGCTGGAAAAGATCCTGGCGGCCTTGCTGCTGCTGCACTATATATCGCTGGCATCATTGAAAATGACCGACGCACCCAGCGTGAGATTGCAGAGGCTGCAAATGTGACAGAGGTCACCGTGAGGAACCGTTACAAGGACCTTGCGACAAGCCTTCGGATCACAATTCGACCGTAGTGGGACCAAAATCCCACTCGAACTCCTTTTAGGGTGTGACGCCAATAGGACTGGTGTCATGACCCAGTTTCTACTTGTCCTGTGCGGGATACCTGCTAGTGGAAAGACAACGCTTGCGGAGCAATTGGTGAAGGCTCTGCATCCTGACTATGACGTAGAGCTGGTAAGCACAGACGACTGGAGAGACGCCGCCTACTACTCTGAGTTCAAGCCTGAGAATGAGAGGATGGTAAGAGCGAAGGCCCTGCAGAGAACAAGAGAATTGCTGTCAGGTGGCCAGTCTGTTGTACATGACGACTCGAATTACTATGCAAGCATGAGACATGAATTATACAGTCTGGCAACTGAGCAGGGATATGCATTTGGCGTCATACATGTCTCAACGCCAGTCAATGTAGCGCTCAACTGGAATTTGCAGCGCAATCAACCAGTCCCCACAGAGGTCGTGCAGCAGATCTCAGAGAGATTTGATATTCCTGGGTCAAAGTACTCATGGGACAGACCGATACTCACCCTAGATATGAGCACCATAGAATCGGAAGAACCTGTTAGAGAGATTAAGCTAATGATACCCAAACTCACGCCAATAGTCTCTGACATCGGGTCTTCTCCTGGCACCTCGGAGAAATATGACAAGTATACCAGAGATATTGTCTGTGTGTTCCTCGAAAGAAGACCAGCTCTTCAGAACGATCCGGAGGTCTCAAGGATTAGAAAGGATGTGCTTCGACAAGCAATAAGGTACAAGCAGCCGATGAGCATCGTACGAACTACACTGTTGGAAAGATTGGAGCGCCTAGTTACAGACATAGGAAAGTGAGAGCCCATTGTGTTTTAGTCGAGATACTCGACCGTCACAAGATGGGCGCTGCAGCTAATGCAAGGGTCGTATGCCCTAGCAATCATCTCAAACTGCAGTTGCAGGTTTTCACTTTCTTTATTGGAGAGAAGCACTTCAGCGCTCTTATGGATGAAAGCCTCAACGTCATCAAGGAACATGGCAGTCGGAGTGATATAGTCGGCCTTCGCAGTCTTTCCATCGACAATGTCGTAATGATGGATGAGCGTACCTCTCGGCGCCTCCACTGCCCCTGTCCCCGATCCAGTCTCTCTTCCGGGGGAAACTATCTCAGGAGCACTGGTCTTGAGGAGGTGGTCAACAGTCTCAATAACGCCTTCCAATGAGAAGACTTGTTCTATCGCCTGTGCAAAGTTATTGTATAGTGGATTCTGATTCCATCTTGGGTTAATGAGAGACTCGTAGGCTTCTCGTGCACGCCCCTTCAACCGATCTCCCAATAGGAGCACACGGGCAAGTGCACCGACTGAGAATGGCTTTTCCTTATAGAAACTGCGTTTGGCAAAACTGTGAGAAACGACTCTCTCTTCAATGACACTGGTGTAGTCTTCACAGTCATGTTCCAATCCATCTGATGTCAGGAATGCATCGCCATAGTAGTCGTATCCACTATGAAGAGGCTTGCAGCACAAGAACTGTGTCTCTCTCTCGAGGTGATGAGGAATCTCAAGTCCCTTGAGCAGGTCTATGGTCTCCATTGCGAATGGCAGGAGTTCCTCAGCCTCACTCTTGATTGCTCGCAGCTCCTCACTTGAAGGGAGCTTGCCAAATCCTCCGAGCACAGGATTCTCGCCGTGTATCATTCTTCCGGCCATTGTTCTCATGATTTTGTTGGCAAACTTCTTCAGCTGGAGCGCCTTTGTAACAGTATCACCATACTTTGATGCCATCGCAACTGCATTATCATAGCCAAGGAAATCAGGCAGGGCAAGGAAGTAGAGATGCAGACTATGACTCTCAAGTATCTCTCCATGGTGCATGAGGTGCCGATATGCAGTTGTAGCGTCAGGGACCTTGATGTCTAGCGCTTTTTCAAGAGCACGCAGACTGGCAAACTTGTGCGAGAGGTTGCAGATCGCACATATGCGAGGCACAATACTGAGGTCTTCCTGGGGGGTCTTGCCCAAGGTCAGGGTCTCGAAGAGTCGTGGTCCCTCAAGGATTTGGACTTCAACATTTGTGACCTTGTTGTCCTTTATCTCGACTAGTATTCCACCATTACCTTCCACTCTTGCAAGGGGCTTTATTTGAACTACTTCGTTAGTCATCTACTTCACCTCTGCAGTCTGAAGATTTTCAATATACTCAAGGATTCTATGTCCCCCGTAGTTGCGAATCATCCGAACAATGTCATCCCTATTATAGCCAAACTCCTCTAGTAGCTTGAAATGGGACTCGAAGTTGCCGTCAGGATTTGGTCCCCAGCAGCCTACGCACGGTAGTCCGAGGTTAGGACAGGCAGAGCCGCACCCTGCTCTAGTCAACGGGCCAAGGCAGAACTTGTTGCCATTCAGAAGGCACTTGTTTTCGTTGAGCTTGCACTGATGACAGACAGGGTGTGGAAACTCCTCGGGATCTATCCCATGGATAAGTCTTGAGAGCAGAGACATGGCTTGCGGCTGACTAATGGGACATCCGGGAAGATAGTAGTCCACGGTCACATGCTGGTCAATGGGTGTAGACTCCAAGGGATCTGTAATAAACTTCATATCACCATAGACCGCTTTCAGCCGTTCCTCGAAACTATCATTCTTGACATACATTGCTTGAGGACCGCCCAGCACCGCGCAGTTGCCAATAGCGACCAGACTCTTGGATCTCTTTCGGATGTCGAGAATATGCTCCTTCTCCTCTTCAGTGCATATGCTGCCTTCAACCAGTGCTACATCAAGCTCATCGTCAGAGGGATTGCTAGAGGCCATGACAAATGACTTCACATCCGTTGCATTGAACAGATTTAGAATCTCATCCTCAGTATGGATAATCAACAACTGGTCACCGGCACATCCTGTGAATCCAAAGATACCAATCCGAGGCTTTTCGGGAGCAGAGGAATTCCTATTCTTTCCTGTCATTCTAGATCAACTCCCTGAAGTGAAGTGTATCCCAGTATGTGAAGACTGGGCCATCTAGGCATGTATAGAGATGGTCTAGGACACAATGGCCACACTTCCCGACACCACATCGCATCCGTCGTTCAAGCGTCATCTGAATCATATTCTTTGGTATCTTCAGCTTTAGGAGTTCTTTAATCACAAACTTGTACATCACGGGAGGGCCACAGATGACCGCCGTTGTGGTCTCCGGGTCTATGTGTGGCAGGTCCTTAAACAGCGTAGTGACAAGCCCCACATTTTCTGGCCAGTTGCCGGTCGGGTCTTTGTCTACTGAGTAGAAGCAATCTATGTCACGCCTTTTCTGGAGCTGAAAGAACTCGTTCTTGAAGAGAAACTCGTCCGGATTCCTCGCCCCATATAGGAAATACAGCTCATCAAAGTGGTCACGATTGTCTAGGACGTAGTAGAGGATTGACCGAAGAGGAATGACACCGAGCCCGCCAGCTACAATGATTATATCTCGTTCTTGCATGGGCTCAAGTTTGAAGCCATTTCCATAGGGACCGCGAATAAAGACCTCGTCATTGTCACTGAGCTTGAACAGTGATCTCGTTAGCTTTCCGGTCCGCCGAATACCCATCTCAAGGATTCCAGGTCGAGAAGGCGTTGATGTGATGG
>CAYPUO010000181.1:0-6286 GCA_964413775.1 uncultured archaeon | reverse complement strand
GTCTTGGGCAAGTACCCTCCTGTTTTCGGAAAGAACTATTCTACGGCACTCCCAGATTCCCCACGAATCCGCCAGCCGCTTATCGTATCTTCTGTTTTGTAAGTTCAGACAGGTTTATTATTATCAAACCACGAACGATTTCATATGTCCCGCCTTAAGCCGTCATCAAAGGCAGTAGCTGGTCCTCCTAGAGAGAAGAGAATACAGGCACATGGGCAGAGGTGAAGCAATGATGAGCAGTACCGCAGTCAAGGAGAAGCTTTAGCCATCCGCCTCAGCTTGCTTGATAATACGCATAAGGACGTCACGAACTTCCTCCCATTCAAAACCAGCCTTTGTCATCAATGCATGGACAGCTCTATGACACGGTCTGCACAAGGCAACCCACTCTTCAGGCTTCAATGAAGTAAGACTCTCCTTTGTCCATAAAGTATACCGACCATGAGGTGTCCCGTCTTTCTTATGGATGACCTCTCTCTTATCTCCACACATTTTGCACTCTGAGCCAAATAGCTGTTCGCGAATCTCTTCAACACTTAACCCGTCGGATTCTCTGAGTGCCCATCCCATTTCTAGGAGAATCTTCTTAATTGGATATCCTGATTTAAACCCGAAATTCTCGGCAATATCTACTAATGACAGATTCTCTTCAAAGTACAAACGGCATATCTCATCTCGGTTTAATTCTCTGGTTGCTTTCCATCCTTCTTCTTTGAAGATCCTGCCAATTGTTTTTGTAGAACAGCCAAGCTTTTCAGCAATCTGCCTCAGAGTCATTTCTTCCTCCGCAAATAGACGATATGCTTCTTCACGATTTACGCCTGAACGTGTCATCTCGTTCCAATTTACTATCATACTATCCATATGATTGCCTAATCTCGTGATTCTTGAGCTCCGCTCGCTCTGCAATAATCAGTTATGTCCCTGATGTTTGAAAGCTGCTGCACAGTGAGAGCAACAGAACGTCATCATTTGACCATTTATCTCCTCACGGTGACCGCCCCCATATACCCGAACCCCACAACTTGCACATGTTTCCAGGCTCGGCTCGATAGCCGACGCAGTCATTGCCGCAAATCTTTGAAAGAGACTGCCTGTGAATTCCGTTCCCTTCTTCGTCAGAGCATAAACAAGCTTTGGTCTGTTGCCAACTGACATGTCGTATTGGGAAACCAGTCCCCTCCGTTCCAACTTCTGAAGAAATGGATAGAGAATTCCAGCACTTAATGTTCTACCCGTTCGTTTCTTGAAGCTCTTCATCAGTCCATATCCATGCATTTTGCCCTCGCTAAGCAGGAGCAATATATAGAACTGCGAGAAGTCTGACAGAATCTCACTCATCTCATCTCCAGACGTTTCATTCTGCACATTATTCATTCAATTTATTCTCCCACTTCCACTTCTGGTTGATTCGAATTCCTTCAAAGTCTGGTATTCAACATTGTGATATAATTCCAGAGATATATCCATTCAGATATATTCGGTTAAGAGGCTATCCTAATGTGTTTACTTCTTCATGCAGGACTCTGCTGATGTCTGCCTCTATTACAGGTCATCTGGTTACCGTCTTTTCTCCAAGATTGTTGCTCGGTTAGAAAGATGCCGGGATTTTGGAAACAGACTACTGAAGCAACTCGGCTCTTTCGCCTGAGTCCAATACATCCGGCTCTTACAAATCTGACGCACACCTAGTGTGTCATGTACTTCATTGGGTTTCCGTCGAACTTTGTCTTGCACATCTGTGAACAAAAGTAGAACTTCTTACCCATATGCTCTGATGTGAATTTCGCAGTTTTCTCATCGACTTTCATTCCACAAACAGGATCTTTTGTCATCTTTTTTGACTCCTTACTCTCATTTTGTTGCCAATCACCAATTGGAGCATATGAGAGCCTAATTGACCAGCCCCGCGCGCATCTTCGGCGACGCAGTTGCAGTCGGTATTACCTCTGCCAGAAACTATATAAATATATCCACATAGATATATCTTCCACGATAGATTAACAGCGATATATCGTTGTCGACTGAACTGAGGAAACTGATCTGAATGAGCGAAACCATCCAAGAACCAAAAGAAAAAGTGCACCTGTCAATGAGAATAGAAGGCATGCATTGTGCGTCTTGCGTCAGCACAATTGAAAATGCGTTACTGAAACAAGATGGTGTCGTACATGTCGCAGTAGATTTGCTGGATCAAAAAGCTGTGATTGACTATGCACCTGACAGGACTGATAGAGCAGCCCTTGAAAAGACTGTAGAATCAGTGGGATATAAGCCTGTCAGAGCGAAGATGACCATGAGTTTGACTCCTGCGCCCAGCGAAGACCAATGGAGTCTGATTACCTCGGAAATTACACAAGTTGAGGGCGTCATTACTGTCACTCCATTCACTAATCGTAATATGCTTTTAATCGAGTACGACGAAAGTCTGGTGACTTTGAAGATTGTCAAGAGGGTTTTGAAAGACATCGGTTTTGGGGTCGAACATAGCGATGCTAGTACTGCTGACAGGGAGGCGCTGACTCGTGAGCGCGAAACACGATACTACTCGCGGCTTCTGGCCTTTTCCACCATTCTGAGTATTCCAGTCCTCCTCTTCGCTCTAGCTCCACAGATATTGTTGCCAATCCTCCCACCTAGCATCAGTCCCGATATTGTCAACTTTCTACTGACAACTCCGATTCAATTCATTGCTGGATATCCCTTCTATAAGTCAGCGCTCAGAGCCGCGAGGCATGCTAAGGCCAACATGGATACACTGATTGTATTGGGTACTAGCGCTGCTTATTTCTACTCCGTGGCAGCGACATTCTTCCTAGCAGGATATGTTGCGTTTTATGACACTGCTGCCCTGCTATTGACTTTCATTATTCTCGGTAGAACTCTAGAGGCGATTGCCAAAGGCCGTACCTCACGGGCAATAAGAAAGCTCCTAGACCTGCAGGCAAAAGTGGCGGTAGTCATAAGGAACGGTGAGGAAATTACAGTTCTCATTGAAGATGTGGAAGTTGGAGATGTTCTGCTTGTGAGACCAGGGGAGAAGGTTCCAGTAGATGGCGAAGTTATCGAAGGTGAATCCTCTGTTGATGAGTCGATGGTGACAGGAGAATCGATACCGGTTGGCAAGAAGACTGGAAACCAAGTAATCGGGTCAACAATAAACAAGAACGGTGTTCTAAGGGTTCGAGCGACGAAGGTTGGAAAGGACACAGTTCTCTCTCAAATCGTGCGAATGGTCGAAGAGGCTCAGACTCAGAAGCCCCCTATCCAGCGAAAAGCTGATGCCATAGCTGGGGTATTTGTTCCAGTGGTGATGGCTCTAGCAGCGGCAACCTTTCTCTTTTGGTTTGCCTTTGTTGGGACAGAATGGGTGCGTTCGCTCAGTTTCATGATTGCGGTCCTCGTCGCAGCCTGTCCTTGCGCACTTGGCCTTGCAACTCCCACGTCTCTCATGGTTGGCATTGGAAAAGGAGCTCAACATGGTATTCTGATAAAGAGCGGAGCGAGTCTGGAAACTATTCCAAAGGTTGACACGATAGTCTTTGACAAGACTGGGACCCTTACCATTGGGAAGCCTACAGTGACAGACATTGTCCCTGCCAAAAATGTGCAGATGAATGGGATTCTTGAACTGATAGCAGCTGTAGAGAAGAACAGTGAACACCCCTTGGCAGAGGCAATCGTTCATTATGTTGAAGAAAAAGGCATTCACATACCAGATGCCAGTAACTTCATGTCTGTCACTGGCAGAGGAGTGAGTGCCGTTGTCAGCGACTCAGTCATCCTTGTCGGAAATGACAGATATATGGATGAGAATGATATCAATATAAACAGCTTTCAGAATCATGTTGTTAGACTTCAAGAAGAGGGCAAGACAACTGTATACGCTTCAAAAGACGGAGAGCCCTTTGCTCTGATAGCTATCGCAGACACTCTGAAAGACAGCTCAGCTAGAGCAGCGTCAATGCTACAAGATATGGGACTGAATGTGCTGATGATTACTGGTGACAAGGAAAGGACAGCTCGCGCGATAGCACGGAGTGCTGGGATACAGGATGTTCTTGCTGAGGTGCTACCAGGTGACAAGGCAGATGAGGTCAAGAAACTTCAAGCTGAAGGCCACGTGGTCGCCATGACTGGCGATGGCGTGAATGATGCCCCAGCACTGGCCCAGTCCGATGTTGGAATCGCCTTAGGTTCAGGCACTGATGTGTCTGTAGAAACAGGTGACATCGTATTGGTTAAAGATGATCTTATGGATGTCATAACTGGAATGGACCTCGGCGCCAAGACAATGTCCAAGATTCGACAAGGCTTCTTCTGGGCTCTTATCTACAACATAGCATTGTTGCCCATTGCAGCAGGAATACTCTATCCTTTCACCGGCCTCGTGCTTAGGCCAGAATTTGCAGCCCTAGCTATGGCTCTCTCCAGCGTCAGTGTTGTCACAAACTCTCTACTGCTTGGACGTTACAATCCAAGTCATCATGCGCAGATTGTGACAAAGGCTGATGAGTCTCAACTAGCTGAAACTACGGTAGCCACTGACCCGGTATGCAAGATGGAAGTAGAGATAGCTACAGCAGAACTCTATAGTGATTACAATGATAAGAGATACTATTTCTGTTCTCAGAGCTGCAAGAATGGGTTCGATGGGAATCCTGCCGAGTATGAGAACATGGATGTAATCGGTCAAAAGTAATAGAGGAGGACATCTAAAGATGGGATGCGGACATAAAAGAGGAAGACGAAGCAATCGCTCAGAATGGGAACAATATCGAAACAAGCATGCCAGCACAAACAGAGAAACTATCCTGATGCCACAAGTTCCGGAGAAGTGCTTCAACTGTGGTGCGAGCATCAAGCCCGAGAAGGTCGAATGGATAGGTCCGAATTGTGTCCATTCTGTGGGCAAGCGCTGACGGTGCACTTTGAGAAGATTGAGTGATAGACGGATTGACGGGGCGATAGTAATTGCTTGAGATTCTGTTTTACAGCGTTTTTTCTCAGACATTCTATTGCTCCTTGGTGTTGTCTTTAGTGTAGTCTTTCCAAGACATCGTATCTGGCCTCCACCAGGCAAGAACTCCTGGCAATACTGGATATCTTGGCTATTTATCGCAATTTCGTCAATAGGTGTGCCCATCATTGGATTTCTGGACTGGGCGTCACTCTGGCCAACGCAGTTGATGTTATCTGTAGTTGGTGGGGCCCTTGTATCAGTGTCTGTGCTTCTAATCTACTGGGGAATCCGCGAGCTCAGTTTCCACCAGAGTCTTGGTCTTGAAGGCAAGTTGATTGTGAGTGGTCCTTACAGATACACACGAAATCCGCAGTACCTCGCCCTAATTCTTTTCTATATTGCAGTGATCCTCGTCACGGGGTCCTACTTGGCATTCCTGACAGGTAGCATGCTGATTCTGATGTATGCAATCACCCCCCTTAGTGAGGAGCCTTGGCTTGCTGACATCTATGGTAATGAATACTTGGAATACTGCAGTAGAGTGCCTCGATTCCTTGGTTTCCGTTCAAAGGAAAAGCAACCGGAGGACGTGGAACATTTGTGACAGGTCCCAGAGAAACATCTCGTGGAACGATTTGCAGCCCAGTTTCAAGGCGTTTCGTGTGGTCTGTAAGTCTGATGAGTCTTGGCACATGTGACATAAGCCTATTGCACCGCCATGATGAATCCTTGATTCGAAAACGGTGACACGAACATACTCAACATTTGGAATGGTTTCCAGACTCGTTATCGTTACTCTTCCACATCTTCTAGGCCCTAAACTCGATGGCTCCTTTTCCGAGAAATAGAGTATGCGCTGCGTGCTCTTTCCTATGGCGACACCCACATGCATATATCCTTACTTTTTTCTTGCCAACTGTAGTAACAGGTAGAAACTAGTTTTTCAACACTTGACACTCACTCTGCTGGAAATTCCAACTGACTCAATGAGATCTACGAAAAGGTGACAGAAGATGTCCAGAATCTGGTATATTGCACTTCTCTTTCTGTTATTGTCTTCGTTTGGCGTGGCTATAGAGGCTCAAGGAAGCAGTGAAACAGGTGCGGACCTGTTGATGGACCCTATAACCATCGTGGCCCAGATGCATACAAACGGGACCACTTCAATCGCTATTGATGGTCGAGTGACAAACCGGGGTACAACATCGACCAGGGTTATCACTTTTCGAATAGAGTCAATAGAACTCGGTCTAGTTTCCGTGCAGTTCAACACTACGGAAGTTGGGGCAGTGGTGACACGTATGGAACGCCATTCGATGATAG
>CAYPUO010000180.1:0-6288 GCA_964413775.1 uncultured archaeon | reverse complement strand
TCTTTGCGATGCTCTATCCCCCACTGATTAACATCGATTTGGGCGGTCTTCGAAGGGACTTCACAAATGTACCTCTCATTGGAGCAATTATTGTACTGAACTTCATACTCGCACCTCTCGCAGGTGCATTCTATGCTCAGTTCCTAAGTCCTATAGATCCGCTTCTCGCTGTGGGATTTATACTCAAGCTCTCAGTTCCGGCTGCACCTATGGTCGTTGCATGGACTGGTCTTGCTGATGGCCGCACAGAAACCGCCCTGACAGCTGTAACATTCAGTTACATCCTCAGCTTCTTCTTCATACCTTTCTGGACCTTCACTCTAGTAGGAACTATAGTGACTGTGCCGGTAGCCCTCTTCATGAATAGTCTGGTTATCTATGTTGCAGTTCCACTGATTGCAGGCATATTGTCCAGACAAGTGATACTGCGATACAGAAGTCAAGAGGTCTTGAATTCGGTAAGGCCTGCACTGCCTCCTATCTCAAGTATAGGCATGTTTGGAATTGTGTTTATCATTATGGCAAGAGAAGCAAGTATGATAATATCCCACCTAAGTTCTATCTTCATTATTGTTGTCGGGATAATCATCATCTATCCACTGCTGTTCCTCCTATCCACGATATATTCGAAGTATGCTGGCTTTGATTATGGTGATACAATTGCAATGGATTACACAGTGACAGCAAAGAGTCATGGTCTCACCATAGCACTAGCAATCTCGACGTTCGGAGGACTGTCTGTGCTTCCAGCTGCAATTGCCCCGATTATCCAGATTCCGCTTATGATCCTAATCCTGCATGCGGGTCCGAAACTTCGAAAGTTCATAGATGGTTCTAAGCGGAAAGGACTGATAAGAGAGCCTGTCGCTCCAAGCTCGCCCGCTCTGAAACAGAGTGATTAGACTATCAAGACGCTTCGGGTTATAGAAGTCGTAGTCCTTATTCAATTGAATAGGACACGGTCTTCGAAACCTTTATCTCGGAAATCGGTGGGTGGGCGCGCATACGGGCCCCTGTAGCATTTTGTAGGCTATAAGGGCATCTTCAAGCTCGGATAGAGGGGACTGGGGAAGCGTCCTGACGGGCACAGAGAAAAAAATCATTTGCACCTTTAAGAATCGGACAAATACATGTTGGTGCTAGAAATGAACCCGACAACTGAACATGAAGAGAAAAAGGCAAGTATCAGCCTGATACTAGGGGTAGTTGCAGTGTTCGCCATCTTTGCGCCTATGGAGATTGGGTGGGATCCGTTTGTGACTGGCTTCTTTTCGTCAGCATGGACTATCTTTTATACACAACAGAACGGCTTCTCCTTTAGTCTGATAGGCCCCGCTGAATAGCTCAATCCGTTTTCGATTATCTGCCTTCTATTTGTATACCAACTGAAGAGATATTATGACAACAAGACATCGATGAGGACAACCCTGATCGTAGGTCTATTGACTGAGATTCCTCATGCAGTCCTCAACCTCATCAACTCAATCGTATATAGGCCTGCAATTGGTATCCCAACACCCCTTATGTTATTGGCAGCATACTACTTTATGCGGTATCACCCTCGGGAAACACAAGATGATGCATGGATCGAGAGAGAATCGAAGATTTCTTGGGGACCCAAGATTACAGTAGATGATGGTCAGTAGATAGCAAGATGATAGACAATGCTCTTGCTAATTGTGGGTTCCTATGGAATTCGCCAGGTGGTGACACTGGCAGGAGAGGGGCGGAACACAGAGGTTTCGTGTTGTTGTGGTTCACTCACAACGATAATGAAACGGTCAGTAGCAGCCTAGATGGTTAGATTGCATAAACTTCTCTTTATGTAAACTCATTCATACCTTCAGACCGAAGAATTGACTGGACTCTTTCAACATCATCTGGGATTTTTGCTAGCCACTTTTGTACTCTTCTGTTCTTTCTCTGGTCATTAGGGGGTGCAATAAGTGCCCATCGGATTGCGTCGTCCTTGTTCTTTGTCTTTGCTACCCATTTCAGAGATACTCTATTCGTATCTGGATAGAGTGTGATATACTCCGGATATGTTACTATGACAATTCCCAGTTTCGTTGCTAAATGAACCTCATCATCCAGTAGTTTACTTCGATTTTTCTCGACAATGGAGAGAATTCGTCTGGCAATATTCAATTCTTGACCAACAAGAAGTTTTGAATAATTCTTGAGTTTCCCTATCGGAACATAGACATGCTCCTTTGTATCTCGTCTTGCGTATTTGAACTTCAGCAAGAATGATACTTCTTCTTGGGAGAGTTCCGGCTTACGACTATAATGTACATCAATCGTGCCGAGATTCAGAACAATCGTTCGGCTCCACCTAAAACCAGAAACAACGTCAAAACACCCGTCTTCTGATATCAGTTCTTCGAAGTACGCTTTGTAACATTCCAATGATCCTTCCCTTATCAGCGCTGGAATCTGCTCATTTAGGATAGGCTTTTCGCCAGCCGTGAAACCCCAATAGATGAACGAATTGCCCATAGGTCTTGGTATCCACATTTTGAGGCTTCTGTTCTCTTCATTTGGCACAGGCTTGAGCGACATCTCTCCAAAGCTTCCAAAAAGACTTGCAACTGTTCTTATTCTGTTTCTGTCCGCCTCAGTGTATTGTAACCGACCATCTGCTCCCAACCAACAATCACTATTGACAACCGCGGCAAGTCTTGCACGAAGGATTTCTAGTTCCTTTTCGTCGAGCAATTTCGGATGCAAAATGCCCCCTCGCCCGTTCCTGCCAGTGACTGATTCTATCTCGGCTTCTAATGACTTTGGTGAAGTTCCTAGTATATCACAAGCAAGATGAAGCGTTTCGCCCATTACTCTGGAGGTCTTCCTCCCGACCTTGATTCTACCAGAGAGATTTTTTGAGGTTATTTGACCAGCTAGCTTGTTAAAATGGCGCAATTGTTCGTATCCGTTTTTATGCAGCTGTAGTTGCTCTCCAACTTCAAGAATAATACTTGAGAGGACTTTCGTCTTGAAATGAAAGAACTGCTCAGACCAAAGGTTAATCATATCATTGGGTGATGTCCGGAGGATCCATAGATACAACCTATTATCTACAAGACTAATACGAACACCCTTATCATTGTCATCAAGATTCAGTTTCTTCTTTATTCCATCCTCAATGCTCTTCCGCTCGCTTTCAGAGAGTTCCTTCAGGAAAGAGCCAATACCTATATTCTCGAGATATGCTATTTTGGATTCGGTTTTATGTACTTCTTGATACATCGAAAACACAATAGAAGAAATCTCCTGAAGAGCAACAGAAGCCATACCAATTCGTTCACATTGTGAAAGCACTGATTGTTCGACTCTGTAAATTCCTCGGTTAGAATTTGCCTTCAAATCAAAGGCATCATCTGAGTCATTACTAAGGTATCTTTCCAGAATGGCTAACTTTTCATCATCGTTGAGTTTCCCTTGTGTTCTTTGTTTCCACTCATTGATTATTCGCTTGTTTTCATATCGACGCAATCTGGCTATCAGAGTTGTTTCTTTTCCTGCCTTGTAGTCACTTATTCGTGCTCGGAGAATATCATGGATTCTGGCAAGTTCCTTTTGCGAGTTGAATGTATCTTTTCTTACCTCAAAGTAGATTTTGGATTTCCTATATCGGCTTGGAAACTCCTCTTCTTCGCTTTCTTTTGGGTATCGTTTGAGAAGTCTATCAATGTCTTCTGTGGAATCAATTTGGATTTCTGGAGGTCCACCATGAGTTTCCTCATAGAGAAAGCGGACCAATCTCTCCTCCATCTCCATAACTAAGGATGGTGGCTTTCCTTCCATGTTGTTTTTATAGTATCTTCTAGCATCACGAAGACCCTTTTCATAGCCTCTTTTGAGTCTAATTTCAGGTGAAACGCCTCTCAAGATGAATTCGAATTTCTTATGAGTGTCAAGAATCGTTGGTTGAGAGTATACAGATCGTTCTATGTGACTCTCGCCTTCCTCAACTCCGGTGCTAGTAATTTCACGAGCTGGGTATTTCTCTCCTGCCTCTTTGAGTATTTCTCTAATCTCCTCTTTGGTCAATAATCTTGTTTCTATTCTCTTTACCGAATCATGCTCCCTATCGTGAATTCTTCTTTCAAGATTTCTCCCTGCCAATCCTCTGACAGCTCCACTATTCTTCTATTACAGTCATAAATGGCAATTCCATATGGCATTCCGATACTTGAATTGATTCGACTATATGTAATAGACTGGCAGTGATAAACTCCTAGGATTCAATATCGGTATAATCCTGCTTAGAAATATAATATGGAGCCCCTGGCGAGATTTGAACTCGCGGCCTCATCCTTACCAAGGATGCGATCTGACCAACTGAGCTACAGGGGCACAGTGTCAGGAGTGCGTTGGCGATTCCGAGATAAAGGTTTCGAAGGTGATTATATCATTTCATGTCGTCTATGGTTCCATTTCTATTGCTGGTGAAAATGATTATCTCCTTTTGTGAATATAATCACTCATGGATGCTGAAGCCGAACCAAAATACCCTTCATATGGACTCTATGGAAATCCTAAAGACCCGACGAAAAAGGTGTGTAAATGGTGTGGCAAGAACGAAACAACCTGGCAACTTAGTCATCTAACATGTTCGCATAGATGTCATGCTGCACTATACTGGAAGACCTATCGAAATGGACTACCCATGCTTGTGGTGCTCCTGCTTCTTTCCATATATCTGGTACCTGCCACACAGTCTAGTCTTCTTGGATATTCAATCAATCTAGTACTGATTATGTGCCTATTCCCATTCTCTATCTACAGTTTATGGATGGTGTGGGTTGGCAGAAAACTCAGGAATGAAACGGACCCATCTATTCTTGAACGCTTATAATGAGAAATTCAAATCTCGCCTGGGCTGCACTCTTTTCTTCTGCATGCGGGATAGTATATTCAATCGTTCAGTTGGAATACTGTATAGCAAAGAAATATCTGAGTCTGTAGCTATGGCGCAAATGGATAATCGACGCGAGGGATTAAGTGTGGATACTGTGAGCGGGGCCTCGAAAACTCAAGATACAGACATGCTGATGGCACTTACAGGAGCATTTCTGGTCTGTCTTGGTTTTTCATCTTATTTCCTGTCAAGGATAGTTCCAGATATTTCTCTAATCATAAGTGGAACTATCGTGATATTCTTAGGATCTCTAACTATCTGCTTTAGTGTGACAGAATGGCAGCGACGACCGTGGGCTACAAGAGTGGTTGCTCTTATCGCTGGTGCCGCTTGCGTGACCCTTCTCACATTTGGATTTCTTCTAATTACGATTCCTGTTGCAGTACTGTATTGGGACGTAATACATCGAATCAGGACTAGCGACGAAACAGGAACTCCCTCTGTATGGTGACTGGCTCCGTCTTGTCGGTCGTCTGCGGAGTCAAGTAGAAAGCACCAGCAGGTGATATCATTCTATTCCAAGCCAGTCAGGAGAGAACCGTAGTCCACAAACAGCCTCAGCGCCATGCCCATATTGCTGTGGTGAGTGGATGTAATTCCCTATTCTATTAATGAAGACCTTCAGAGTATTTGGGTTCACATTCAGGGTGACTACATAGTCCTCAAGGATGAACGGCTCATTGTCCATTGCATCGAAGCCTAGCCGTACAACGAGTGTTTCCAACCACCGAATCGTGACATTGTTCTTCCGCCCGTATGCTATATGATCGAAGTCTGCAGGAGGATTACACTTGTACTTCCTGGTTCCCTTTCCATAGGTCTGGAACACATCGAGCAGTCCCTGGAGGCTATCCCTTATGGTTCCGAGCGCATCATTACTTCCTATGATATACACGTCGCTCCTCCATTTGCCCTTATTCTCATCTCTGACAATCCAGACTTGGAAGTCAAGACTATCGAACTCTTTTCTATCACGGATAGAACTCATAGTCTTCACTCTGAAGTTGTTCAATTATTACTTATTCGGGTGTGGACTGCCCGGTTTGGGATTGACCTCCTCGATCGTTTCCTCACGGAATACGATGTGCATATCGAGGTCCTTTATCGTCCTGACGAGCGGTCCTCACAAGAGGAATTGGTTACGGATATGATGGCTCCGGTCGCCTCCTTCTCTGGCCGGGTCTACGGCCTCCGGTCCCACCAGACCAAGAAGATGGCTCAGTCCTCGTAGAACACGACTCCCTCTGCGACGAGGAGTTCCTCGACCAGCTCGACAATCTCGTCGAGTCGCCCACCAGCAGGACCAAAGCTCTCAAGGACGCCTAAGACCTCCCCTCTTGCTATCCCGTTCGTTGCACGAGAGG
>CAYPUO010000179.1:0-6291 GCA_964413775.1 uncultured archaeon | reverse complement strand
ACGACGAGCCAACGCTGCCAGATCTTGATGAATGGTCTGAAGAAGAAGATCCTCTAGCAAAGGAAACAATTTCCGAACTCAAAAGAGCTGAGGAGTCGACTGAATCATCGGATTCCACCTCCATAGATACACCATCAGATTCTGTCTTGAGCTGGGAGGAGGGCCTTGCTGTTGATTCGGAGGAAAAGGAGGAACAGGCGGAGCCCCCATCGGATGCAGATGAGTCAATAGTCTGGGAGTCGCCGCCGACCTCTAGTGACGTAAAGGAAGGCATGCCGTTCAAGGAGATAGAGCCCCCTGTCGTGCACGACGAGTCCACATTGCATATTACACCAGACAGCCTAGATAAAGAAACCCACAATGCAGTAGACCACCTTTTCCCCCATGGTAGAGGTGAAACAACCGAAGATTTCATTGACGCAGTTGTTGGAAAACCAACAAAGATAGGGGCCGATATTTCGCCCTCAAAGATTGAAACACCGACCTGCCCGGAATGCGGAGCAAAGCTAGGAGATAACTCCTTTGAATACCCCGCATATGTGTATGAAACAATGGGAAAGGCCAGAATTGAACATGGCATTGAGCTCATGAAAGATGCCGAACATGAAAAGGCTATTGAGGAGTTCGAGATTGCCAAGAGGCTGTTTGAACATGCAGGAAATGAAAAAATGGTGGAAGAAGCTACCAAGCATGTGGATGACGGATACGATTCTATGGCAGAGCATCACTACATCCAGGGAGAGAATCACCTCAAAGAGAAGCAGTATGACTGGTCAATTGTACAATTCAAGAAGGCCCGGGAGCTGTATATGTTCAGTACAGATACCAAGAAGAGAATGAAGTGCTCGCAGAGGGCACGTGATGCCTACGAAGAGTGGGGTAAAACATTGGAAGATGAGGGGGACAAGCTTGCAAAAGCTGGGCAGACAAGAGATGCCTTGGCGAAGTACTCGGAAGCGGCAGAGAAATATCGTGAAGCTGATGCTTCCAAGAGATTGCGTGGCCTAGAGAAGAAAATCCGGACTGCCTGATTCGTCTAGCCTGGCTTGAAACCGGTTAAGTCAATAATATTCTTCCTGAAGATCCGGTCGATAGCATCGTCCGAAAGACACAGCTGTGGGCAGATTGCACGCACAGCATCGACTTGTTCTTCGAGTATATTGTATCGAAATCCGCGGGGAAAGAACGAAGAGTCGGTCCCAAAAACGATTCGTTCGGGGCCTCCCGCCTTCAGAGCCTTCTCAAAGATTTTCTTTATAGAAAGGTCATAGGGTTGGTACTTCATCCAGGCGTTGCTTCCACTGGTGTCCATGCTGATATTATCTGTCTGATACATCAGCATCAATACTTCTCTGAAAAATCCGGCTCCAAAGTGAGCTATCATGAAGTTCAAATCCTGAAAATCGTGCGCGGGTTTCTGAAGATCAAGTGGATTTCCATATCTCAAGTCAGCTGCCGTCCCAATCGTAATGCCGAAATGGGCGATGACAAGAAGTTTCTGCTTCAAAGCTTCTTCATAAACTGGACGCACAATATCATCACTGGCATGAAAGCTCCACGATGTAGGGTAGAGCTTGATACCTTGAAATCCGTCTTTGCCGGCTCGCTTTACCAAGTCAACAGCATCATCATCTGCAGGATTAATATTGGCATACCCAAGGAACCGCCCCGGAAACCGCTTGCGGGTTTCATTAAACTCATCCCATGCTTCCTTACTAATCATCATTCCAATTGCAGAAATCCCGTACCTGTCAAGTTCGTCAACCCATGCTTTTCCAGTATCGAAGTCTTCTGCAGGCATCGTGAAGGTGTGCATGTCCGTGAGAGATGAAACTCTTTGCTGAACTTTCGCAAGCGCACTTTCATCGCTTTGTGATGACTGCCTGTGAATTATCTGTTGCACGGTTGCATATGTCATAAAATGAGCATGCGCATCGATTACTTCTATTCCAGCTTTTGAAACCACCAATTATCTATCTCCAACACTTTAATCAATCAACAATTAGAACTGATATGTCCCAATACCAATTCACTATAGTTCAATTTCTATAAGACTTTTGCACTAGGGGATAATCGTCATGGAGAGAGCGGAGCCATCCCCAATTAGCCACTTGTAAGAAACCTAGGACCCAGATGCATGCTCATATAAGAGGGGAGAGATGGGAAAGGTCTGGTTAACTAAATCCAGTCGCCTGTTTCCAGTTTTTGCGGGAGGTATTCATCCGTTAAGAATTCAAAGGAGTGACTAGCGAAGGCCTGTATTTCCGCCTTCTCCTTCATAGTGAGCATAAGCTTCAAATCTTCGACCCATTCCTTGTTCTTCTGCACAAAAGGCTCCTTAAGCATCTCTCGCACACGCTTGATGTCTGCAGGTTCCATTGGAATTCGAACACTCTTTGGAATATTGAAAGCATCAAGGTCTCTGCTCAATACTCCAAGAAGCTTAAGTTCCGGAGTCGCAATGAATGGAGACTCATAGCTGAGCCGCTTGCTCCCTCTCAGGAAGACGGAGTATATGTAATGCCCATAAGGATCACTATCGACGAGTGCAAAAGCAGGAATCTCAAGTTCTTTGACAAGCATCTTTAGGAAAGCACGTGTAGCAATATCACCGGACCCTTTGCCAGTAAGCACGATACATGGCTGGCGATTCCAGTACTTCGCTTCTGCCAATCTCATGACAGCCGCGTCCTTTTCTGACACCAAGATGAACTCAGCATCACTCTCTATGATTTCCAATTGGTCCAGAAAAGGCGTGACGGCCCAACCACCAGTCCCCATCTTTGTAAGGTCGATGAGGTCACCGCCATCTCTTATCGTGACTCGACCCATGGCAGATCCACGTGCACTCGCAACAACATGCACGCTATCACGAGTTGTACTCAGCATCGATGCAACATCTTCGATAATCTTGTCACTATACTTCTGGTCTCGAAACAGATTGACATCGCTGTAGAAGACCTCCCTTTTTGTTGCATGAAGGCTAGACCTCAGAAGCTGGAAAACAATCTCCATTACTCGTGCTGTTCTGGTGGCGTCGACAACTGAAGCGAGGGAATGATATGGTCTGGAGATGGTGCGCATTCCAAGAAGGAGCAGGTCTCTAAACTCATCCCATACAATATTATCACTTGATCTGCTGGGGATTTCGAAAGCAGGCCGGCCAGTGGTCATTGTTTCATTGAGAACTTCTAGTGCTACCTCTACGAGGCGCTCAGTTGTATCATCAGAAGTAAGAGATACAACCTCAACAGTTTCAGGCATATCAGCTGGAAGTTCACCAGAGGCTTCCATCCGCTCAATCTCCTCCCACTGCTTTTTCATCTCTGCTTCCATTCTAGCAACTGCCTTTGGAACGGGGAGCCCGGATTTCTTCCTGATTGCCTGAGGCTTCTTCCTCTTTGGAGGCGTACTCTTCTTCTTCCTTGGCATAGACCGATCCTCTCTTCTGGCTGGCTTCTTTGAAACGGTCTTCGTTTTTTCAGGTCCGACCTTCTTTTCGACTTCTATCTCTGGTACAGATTGAACTGGCTTTTCTTGTGCCTTTTCAGGCTTTTCAGGGACTCCGGACTTCTTTGGAGAAACGGTAATAGTATCTGGCGCACCCAGCACCGTGCTTACTTCCTGCTTGTGCATGTATTCCCGGGCCTCAGAAACAATTGTCTTTGCCTTACTTAGTCCAAGTCCGTCAACTCTTGCAGACAGACCATCGGGAGATGCGCGCGATAATCTTGCTATTGAATTGTAGCCAGCCGCTTCAAGATTCATCGCAAGTTTCCTGCCGACCCCTGGAATTTCTGTGAGCCCAGGCGTCCTATCTTCTTGCACCTCACCTTCAACAGCCTCAGACTCCTTCGCCATCGCTCTGGATTTCAGGAGCCGCTTTGCATCGCCAACGAGCTTCTCTGCCCCCGACTTACTCAAGCCTTCAATCTTGGTAGCGAGAGTTACTGCCCTGGCTCTCGAAATCTTGTCCACAGAATCGTAGCCTAATGCCTTGAGCTTCTCTTCCATTTTAGAACCAATTCCCGGGAGAATTGAAAGTGGGATTTGTCTGTCTTTCGAGAGCGAGGGCTCATCTTTTGGAGTCGGTTTCTTCTTGGATGCCCTGG
Organism: uncultured archaeon; assembly: GCA_964413775.1. Taxonomy (GTDB): domain Archaea; phylum Asgardarchaeota; class Thorarchaeia; order Thorarchaeales; family Thorarchaeaceae; genus MP5-2226. The sequence goes on along the minus strand of CAYPUO010000179.1, from coordinate 2,179 downwards.
ATCTTGGAGCAGAGGGCTTCACGGACTTAGGCGCGTTCTTCGTTGCAGTCCTCTTCTTCGGCTTGGAGGGTTTCTTTGGTGGAGTCTTCTCCCTAGATGTTGCAGCATACTTTGTCGCTCTGCTTTTCTTCTTGGAAGTAGTGTCTTTCTTAGTTTCCTTCGTCTTAGTCTGTGCTTTTCGAGAAGATTTCGCTTTTGGAGCTACCTTGCGCTTGGTTCCGGATGACTTCTTCTTGGACTCCTTCTTCGGGGGCGCTTCAGCAATCATATCACCAAGTGTTGCCTGTACTGCTTTCTTCTCTGACGTCTTCTTCTTGCTCATTGATATCATACCTCCGAAGAGCTGTCACTCTTCTCATCGCTCAAGGATATGTCTGCGACAAGATCTGATCCTGGACTGTCGGTTTCAGTTTCCGCCTCATCGTCTGGTAGCTCGAATCCCAAGATGGAATCACGAATCTTGCCAGCAATGACTTCTGGATCGAACACCTCTTTTCCTTTCTTCTCGTTGACGATAGTGGAAAGGCTTTGGGCAAACTGATCGGCATACATGGCCAGTATTCCAGCACGCTTGGCCTTTCTTCTCACGGTTTCACGATGCGTGATGAATCGTCTAAATCTGCGACCAGCATCTTCCAAGGCTAGCTTTATTTCTTTGAGCAAAACCTCGTCTTCGGCAAGAGCTTGCTTGCTTTGCCCCTTGAACATAACATGTACGTAAGCACCGCATACATGAATGAATACCATGATTGGCCCGCGGGGTATCCCGTTATCAAAAGTCTGGACCTTGTAGTTCCTCCAGTTGACAAGTGTGCATGCCTTCCAAGTGGCGCAGTCACTATTGTCTCGCAACTTCGGAACTCTGTTAACGAATCGCCAGAGTACCATTGGAGCCGAAGATGCCGCCTTTATTTCACCGCCATAGGCGATACAGACTTCCACTGCAAATGAGAGCCCCTTGCCAGATGTCGGTTTCCGAGTTACGGCAGTCGCGAAGTCTGGTTTATATGCCGTTCTAATGGTCTGCTCGAAGATCTCCTCTCCAACAGGAACGACAGTATCTGTTGGCGGTGTAATATAGTCCTCATTTGAAAACGCCTTGTAGAGCAGCTCAATCTCCGTTTTATCAAGTGTGTCTGTTGGCGTAGACAGAGAGAGATTGTCCAAGTGATGAATATTGAGATCCTTGTTTGTCTTCTGGACGATGGTCCTGGCCTTGTTTCTGCTCAGCCTGCAGAAGGCTTTTGTCAAGAATGATCTCAAGTCAGGCTCCTTGCTTTCACGGAGCAAGTCCTGAAATTCTCCTATGCGAATGCTTGCCGGATGCGGCTGAGCGTACTTCGGCTCATCAGGAAACGTGTTCACTTTCCTTGGATGAATATGGACATCGCCGTAAGGGTCTATGAAAATCATTGTCACATGTGAGTTCAGAAGCGACGCCATTTCCGCATAGACATCTGCATATCCGCGACGATACTGAATATTGAGATAATTCAGTCGGATAAATGTCCCATGTTTGAATGGGAGATTCATATCGAGAGGACCGCCAACGTATTCCTTAGTGTTGGCTGTTGTGGTATAGAAATCAGTAACCGTTGCTTCGCTAGAATTGAATCTCTGCGAGATTGTGAAGATTGGCTTTCCAGTAGTGTTTTGGGCATCGCTGAAGGCCGAGGGAGCCCCAAATCCTTGGCTTCCACGGGTCTGTCTGAGCTTCTCGGATTTGCTTGATGCCAGATACATCCCGAATCGCTCTAGGTCTCGTGGGACCATACCGACACCGTTGTCAAAACAAATAAACTCGTAGACCTTGAATCCTTCCTCATCGTCAATTGCGACCAGGTCGGGCATGAAGACCTCAGTTAGCTGCATTACAACAAAGGGTTCATTCTTGTTTATGAGGGACCTGTATGGCACAACGAACTTTCTGAACTGAGTAATCCTGTCCTCTAGTGACTCCTTACGTTGGGGAGGAATCTGGACTTCCTTGCCTGCACGTACGTCCTTTTCGAGTTGCTTACTCAGTGAAATCGTGTCAGTAAGCGTGCCCTCGAGCTTCTGTTTGACCTCATCCACTATTGCAGGGTCAAGGACCTCAGAGAGACGCGTTCTCTTTTTTGATTTCCACCACCAGCTCTCGAGAGCATCGACTGCATTATCGAGGAACTCTATTGCATAC
>CAYPUO010000178.1:0-6299 GCA_964413775.1 uncultured archaeon | reverse complement strand
GCACTTGGCAAGCAAATCTACCCACACCTTTCTCACCAGCCCGCATTCTGTTATAGAGCGGAGACCTCGGGTTTACTCTCTTATCTCTGGTAGCAATCCGCATCCAAGTTTTTTCAATCTCATCAATTGACATACCGTGCCCGTTGTCTTCGACAATAATGATTCCGCCCTTCTTTTTCACATTCTTAAGTCTCAGTACGACTTCCGTTGCATCAGCATCATACGAATTTTTTACCAGTTCAGCAAGAGCGATTGATGGTCGGGCTACCAATCTTTCTCCTAGTTCCCGTAATAAATGCCCGTCGACTGAAAATGCAATGTTTCTTTCTTTCGGCCTTTCCTCCAATTATCGATGACCCCCGTTAACATTGGTGACCCAGACCGAATGCAGCCATTGGAGTATTTAAATAAGTTCATCCCATCTAGCTCGAATCCGTTACGGCTGCCTATGCGAACACAGCAATCCCTGAAAAGTAATTGCTTGTTTCGCGATTTGAGGTTCCTCGAGAGAGCAACAATCAAATTGCCGAAAAGAAGATTAATCATGCTTCAATTCTGATTGTGGGTCACAGTGAATAATCACGTCTTCGTTGCACGGTATCCATTCAACCGAAAAGATATCAGGTAATCGAGGGCTTTCTGCATCTTCTTTAGAAGCTTCTCTGAGATTCGCATGGTTTGCAATAATAGATAGTCATCTATTATGAGCCTTGCTTCCTTTTTCTTACCTTCCTTTAACAAAGCATCCATTGATTTGAAAAGAGAGCTGTCAAATCTGCTGTCAGGTAATATAAGCGGCAGGTTGCTTACTGCTGTCGGTTCAACCTTGAGTAGTCCTCCGCCAAGGCTTCGACCATAAATCTCAGACGAAATGGCTGTAAGGGTCGATACTGATGACATTGCTAACATTTTCTTTTCGTTGGCTCTGAATTGTCTGTTCCAGCGTATTCTATGGATTGCATTTGTACATGTTGCTTTAGAATGGTTAAGCACTAAGTGCGGATTCGCCCCTATCATATAGTGAAAGAATGCATCAGGAATCCAGGTGTGTCTTACTGAATGCCATGGAGTTCGTGACCTGCAGTGAAAACGATTTCTGACCGATAAGCTTGCATCACTGGAAAGATAGTCATCTAGTTCGGCAGAAATGTCGCTCTGACCCATTGTGTTTATCAAGAATGCTTTCTTACTAGGAGATAGAGCTTTTCTGAAGTCAGAATCGGTGAATCTCAGCCCCTTTACCACGGAGGTGTTTGTTACTATTGGAAGAGTCCATTTAGGATTGATACTGATTTCGTTTCTCTCATTCTCAGATAAAATGAAGAAGTTGTTTGCCCCAGTCACGACACCTATTTTTACTTCTGCACATTCATTGAGAGTTGTCACATCATCACGCCTTGACAAGCCCCCTACAAATTTCCTAACATCAGATGTAATCAAGAGATTGAGAGGATTCCACCCTTCAGTAGATGTAGGTTTCATTGACGAGTTCCCGTTATCTATCGAGTTGAGAGTAGTCGTTACTATTGATGAAGAAACCTGAGCAGTACTGCTGTATCCACTAGCCTCTAATAGAATAACAGACTCCTCTGCATCAAAGTAATCAGGTCTTAACACATGAGTCTCGATTCTCGAGAACACAGACTCTAGGTATTCTCTTATTCTCTTTGCATAGTCTGCTTGTAAGAATGCAAGAGGGAGTAAGACGGACAGCTTTCCATTTTCCTCAAGGAAATCGAGTGAGTGAAGAAGGAAGTACACCCAATAGCTTGATCTCCGTGAAACATCCAGATTCAGCCCTTCGACCGCTTGTGCAGCAACATCCATCTTTTTTGATGTCAATCGATGATGTCTTGTAAAAGGAGGATTGCTCAGAATAAGATCGAATTTCCGAAGAGGGAGTTCTCCGTTCCGCATTTTCAGAAAATCAGCAACGATGATATTTGAGGAGTTGAAGTCTGAACCCAGCAGTGATTTCAATTTGCTTCTTGTTGAAATATCAATATCAATCCCGAAGAGTTGACACCAGGGCATCTTGACACCAAGCTGTTTGAGGCGTATCGAGGCTGCCACCAAAAGAGACGCGCCTCCAAAAGAGGGATCTAGAACTGTGTGGGTTGAATGTGTTATTGCTCTGTCTGCAATAATCTGAGCTAGTCTCGAAGGAGTATAGTAAATTCCAAGCCTCTTCTTTCGCTCACGAGTCAATTCTTCCTCATTCAACTTAGCTCCACCAGTATATCTAGCCATTGAGATTCGTTTTCAAGAGCTTTTGCTTTGTTACTTGAATCGTAGGCCTCTACACTTTATAAACACGTTTGAAGATTAGTGTTCTAGAGTGTGCGGCAAGCACACTTGTCACAATCATGGGAGGATGAAAATGGTACGAAAAAGCATACCAGAGGTTTTCATAATCGAGTCATTGCATTTTGATGATGAGAATGAGAGTAGATATGAAGGATCGTTTCTATCTCAGATATTACACCTTGGAGGAAAGAAACCGCTATACTACTACATCCGGACAAAGCGCGAGTTGACCGAGGTCTTGAGAATATTCAAAGCCAGTGGATATCGATACTTGCATTTTTCGTATCATTGAAGTTTGACATCTCTCGAGATGACACTGGATGAGGTCGAATTCCCTGAGTTTGGCAAGTTGGCCAGACGATATTTGGATAACAAACGGGTATTCATCTCTTCGTGTAGAGCCGTTAATGGCTATTTTGCCGACCAAGTAATGGGAAGGACCCATTGCAGGTCAATAGTGGGACCGTATACTAGTATCGACTTCAATGATGCAGCCATAATCTGGGCATCCTTCTATCATCTAATGTTCAAGACAGAACCTAACAGAATGACTAGAAAAACGCTTGAGAAGACATTGCAGAGAGTCGTTGATGCATTTGCCATACGGCTAAACTGCTGCCATAGGAACAAGGAAACTGGATACGAACTAGAGCCATTCAAACCAAAGGCGCATTCAAGGAAGTAGCATAAGTCAAAAAGAAGAGTGCAGAACATCATATGGTCGGTCTGTTGCTCGCATTAAGCTACGGTTGGTCTATGAATCCGCCTGGTGTGTCGCAGTGGGTATGAAGACTCACAAGCATAGAGAGAACATGAATTCTTTGCAATTCCCTATTGAAATATATGATAAGTGCGGTCATTTCTCATCCTTCATCTCATCTGGAATTTCGATATCATTTGGAATCTGTAAGGTTCCGAGAAATGATAGATTCCTTGCATCCAAACATCCTAGTACATCTTGGACTTCACTATCGGTAGTAAAATCTGAATGTCCCGGTCTCCAGCAATCCATTTCCTTCAGAATCTCTGTTATCCTCTCTTTTTTGTTATCACTCAGTTCTGCCTCTTCGATAAGATGCTCAATTGATGTAACCATTATATTATTCGTTTCGAGATCAGCAATAACACTCTTCATTCTTGAGTCTGTGAAATACTTCTCTCTCGTTACATAGATGCATTGGAATTCGCTGTAGTCATAACCCTTCAGCTTTGATAGTAGCTGTGTCTTTGCGTTGAACTCTGAGATGTGTTCTTGGGCAAATGAGATACTGCTTTTCATTCGGTGACTACATTCAATAATATAGCAAACATCCTCTCCCCGGGCCGTAATATCAATTTCATAGTCTCTCAGGGCCGAATCTTCCAAGGACCAGTTGACAATGAACCCATGATTCGAGAATATAGCTGCTACTAGAAGTTCCATAAACATACTTGAAATTCGCGCCACCATATCGCGAGCTTCATGAAATAGGACTCTTTGCCCTTCTTCATCACTAAGGTCTCGAAATGGTCCCTTGGGCATTGACGTTCTTGATAGTGCAAAGTCCTCTAACTCCTTCTGAGAAATTGTGTAGGTCCTGAAGTTTACATTCTTCTTCAATTCCTTGATGTGTTTCTCTATTTCCATGGCTGTCTTAGTTGAACCACCTGAATAGTCATTTCCACACCATGAAAATATAATCCATCCCTGCGGATTCGACCAAGTAAGAAGACCATAACTAAACCGGTTTCCATTAAGCTCCGAAACAGGATGAATAAGTTTGATTACTTCGACAGGTGTATAGGTTTTGTCCTGCATTTGTCTGAAATGAACTTCTCCCAATAGAAGACGGATAAAAAATACTGGTCCACCAAAGAACTTGGTTCTGCCGTCAAGTAATCTTATCTTGTGATATTTGAGGAACTCGTCAAATTTCTTTACTGTCGAAGACGAATCATCTGGACACTCTTTTCCTATAAAGGAGGCTGTGTCATCAAGTACAGTTTCGGAATTCACTTTTAATACCCAGTTGTCTGACCCGACATGATTATCCAGTATCTTTATTGCATCCCTCCAAAGAGATTCGCCTATGGACCACAGCTCATCAATGTCAGTCGCTTCGAGCATTTTATTGATATAGTCTGGACCATAATACGTTCCCAAGATTCCCTGATAGAAGTAACATATTGTCACAAGATACCCCTTCCAGTTTTTTTCGAGGTATGACTTGCGTTTGGGCCCAACTACTGAACCTCTATAATTAGAAAGAACATCACTGTACTGGGGATTGAGAACAGAGTCTGCAAAGAACTGACCTGATCCAACTGATAGAAATGCAATGTCAATGTTCACTGTTTTTCCGTTCACTTCTAGAGTGATATTCTTGGTAAGAAATGATTCAAGGACTTCAAAGTACATTTTGGACTTTGTGTAGATAGTTGTTATCTCATCAATAGATTCCGCAGACCACATGGGTTTCAGCAAAACATATGCACAATGTGCAAGTCGGTCAAGAAGACTGACCCTCGGTCTATGAGGGTGCTTTTCATAGAGCGAAGACCTGTAGTATTCCTCCGAACCCTCAATTCCGATATTTCTTGCTGAATCCAATTCTTGAACGTGTTGCGACATGAAAGCTCTGGTTGCTATCTTGAGAGCTGAAACTAGTTCTTTGCTATCAATACTGTATTTCTTCGAAAACTGAACCAGTTCATCTAGTTTTCCGAAAGCGTAAGATATTGGAATGATAGCGAAAAGATCACAGACCTTCAGGCTTTTTCCTTTTTCATATGCTTCAGTCATTATTCCACCTCTACTAATCTTCACCATCCGAATCAAAAACATCCTAATCAGATTTCACAAGCGAATGTCTATAGCTCCGCTCATCAGTTCTCCACAAGTGATTCACTGTAATTCCAAATGCATTGACAGCTCCAATGAACCAAATCATACTCAGAGAATTAACAGGATTGTTGTAAGTACCCATCAACCATCGAGTGATTAGGCACGCAGAATCAGTTGAAGATATCATCAGCTGGAAAGGTCGATAATCATTGATTACGATGGCAAGTGCATGCAATCCAAGTCCCATTATCTCTCTGTCAAGTGACTTACTCATGCTTCGAAACTCCGCTATTCCACCAGAAACGAATGACACTATTGTGTACAGCTCAGGCTATTTGAAACTATCTCACTCAAGGTCAGGATGTAACGGGTCTGAGTTCGGTAGATTCTTAAAAAGTCGTAGTAACTGACGAAGTACTCGACGGCGTTGTCAGGGAAGAATTGCCTGTACTCGGAGGCCAGCTGGGCCGCGAGCGTTTTGTTGTGCGAGATGACGAGGGTGGGCTTGTTGTACTGCTGAATGACATTCGCCATGGTGAAGGTCTTTCCCGAGCCAGTGACGCCTAAGAGTGTCTGCTGGTCGAGCCCGCTCCTCAGACCTTCTACCAGCTTCTCGATAGCCTGTGGCTGGTCACCGGTGGGTCTGAACGGAGCTTCTAGTCTGAAATCAGTCATCTGCGCCTGCCTCGAACACGTCGGTTCCCACCTGACTCTAAGTAACCTTTATGGTACCTGCCAAACCGACAGCTGTCACGGATGCATCTCCTTCTAGTACGTTCCCATATCCTGACGTCCGTCCGATGGCACACCGACTACCCGGAGAGGTGGCTGAAAGTAACTGACTATGAAATACAACCTCTACTTGTCCTTGTAGCTCGCACCTTCCGAGTTGCACCCATATCTGATGGCATTCGCGGATTGGCCACGGCCAGCTGATGCAGTGGCAGCTCAGTGCAGAAGGCTACCCTTATACGGGGCTACGCACTCAATTGGGCGTGGCATGTACAAAACTCCCCCATATCTGCGCGTCGGAATCGGCAGGTCAGTGAAAGACTGTGTCAACCACAGTAGACAAGGCAAGAGGCAATCACCAGCTGAAGAAGAGAAACCTGATTGCAGTCGTGTGTATCTTAGTGTTGGCACAGCCCATGTCGCATTCAGCAGGACG
>CAYPUO010000177.1:0-6340 GCA_964413775.1 uncultured archaeon | reverse complement strand
CTCTCACACCATGCAGTAATCGTCTTCTCCGCTGAACTTGGGTGTAGGAGAGAGGAACCTGAGAAAGATGAGAGTAGCGTATAATTCCCGTTTTCGGTCAGCAGCAGAGAGAATGAAATATACCCTGATGAGTTCGTCGTAAGGACATTAGAGTACACAATAGACGAAGAGGGAGAGGTCACCTGGATAGACAGTTGCATCCCTGATAGAGCCGTCCCGCTTGAGTCTCTGAGACGCGCGCTAAGTAACGTTGAGCCATACTGGTCTGCAATGCTATCTGCACTCCAAGTCAGATTGGTGTCTTCAAGTATATTGATTGAGCCTGTGAATGTTGAACCTTCAAGGGTGCCATTTCTCTCAAACGAAATCACGAAGGTATAGTTGCCCCTTGTTGAAGGCGTCCAATAGAAGTGCCCGAAACTGTCGTCCGACGTTGCAGTATTTATGTGCACGGTTTCATGAACCGAGTTTTTGATGACAAGTGAAACAGATTGCCCGACCACATATGTATCATTTTCTTGGAAACGTAAAGACCACCCGATGTCTACAGCATCACCCAAGTCTTGCACAATTGATGGAGATGATGTGATGTAGGTGGGACTCGGTGCATAAATCGCAATGAGGGCCTCAAGGACGAGTAGATAGCAGTCTGTCACATTAACTGTCACGGTCAGATTGTATGATCCAGCAGAAAAGTCAGTAGTAGGGACAGAAAAGGCCAGAGGACTCTGCGATTGATAACTCCACTGATGGTATTGCTGCGAATCCCCCAATCGGACTGTTATGGTCGCAATACCAGCATCACCTCCGGTCGCTAGGTTCCATGTGACAGTACCATTAATCAGGTCTGCCATAACTACTGAAGGTGTACTGACCAAAAGCGATCCTGACAGCGATGATACAATGGTCGTTGATATCAGACCATATGACCTAGATGCATTGAAGTCCCAGACCATAACCGAGATGTGCTGAGGCCCGAGTACGCCCTTGTCACTTGGAATAGCGAGGTGGAGAGTATCGGTGCCTGCTACGTTTTCGAACACCGTCCACGAACCGAATGCATGTACATAGACTGAATGGACAGTTTGGCTCGGACTAATACTGACTGCGATGTCTAGTGTATCACTCAAGTCAACCTCAGCCTGTGCTGTGACCTGCACTGACGTTCCCTGTGGCACGTGCAATAGTGGGCGTAGCCCGAGGATAGAAACCATTTCTAGGATGCCCTCAGTATAGAGTGGCTGCCAGAGGACCGAGGAGTTGTACCACCCATTCGCAAACGCCGTATCGAGCGCAGCCAAGACAGAAGTTGTATTGACCGTGTCAAGTCCCACTGGGAATGTTGAGTTGAGGAGAGCCAGTGTTGCGACATCCCTGCTCATGGACCACAGGTCTTCGCTTTGGATACGAGCACTAATCGTTGAAGCAATCTGGACAGCCATCGTGCTATTGACTAGTCCTAGCCGGAGCGCGGCTCTCGTCGAGAGCCAGTCGATAGCGGCCTGCGAGCCCACGAATGGCCGAATCGTCCAGCCCACCGAACTCCATGTCCCCGAGTTGTACTGAGAAAGCACAGCAGCCTCTAGTGCACTGCGATAGTTGATGGCATTAAGCGAATCTAGTAAGTAGAGAGTTTCAACTGCTGCTACAGTATCCTGCATCTGGGCAGTCCCTGAATACAGCGTGGGCCGATAGTGACCGCTCGCTGACTGACACTGTTCGATATAGTTGACTGCTTCGGTCTTGTCGGCAGATGGGATTGCCATACCGAGCCCTATGTTCGTTGTAGTCCCGAAGTATTCACTCCAGACGCCCTTTGTTCTGAATTGATCGTAACCATACTCCGGCGCAACATACGCCGTGACGTTAGACCATTGTGGATACTGACCCCATCCTGTGAAAAGCCCAAGATACAGATCCATAGAAGACAGATTCACAAAACTGCCTGCATGTGAAAACCTCGATGCCTGAGCAATCCAGCTCCCCCACATTATGGATGGGACAAGCTCCATTCCTTCGAAGCCAAGGGGCGTCTTGACTCCCTCAACATACGACTGAATTCCAGAGCGAAGAGCCACATCAGTAATTCCCAGAGCGTTCACGCACAGAGCAACATTCAAGGTCTCTTGAGTCTTCGCGATAATATCGGACTGCGCATCTTCAACACCGAAACCTCCCGAGCTCTGCTGGTTAGATAGGATCCATGCAATTCCTGCTGTTCTGTTTGCTGTACTCAGAGTACCCAAGACCTGCATTGTAGTCAGTGCAGAAGAGGTTCCTGTTACCGGCTCGGAACCATCAGCAAGCGAGTTGTCAAAGGAACCATCACCATTCTGAGTCTGAGTCAATATCCAGCTTGTAAGCTTTAGAGGGTCATTGTGAGATGCCCCCAGGAAACCCAAAGCGAGGACGAACTGAGCTGCATAGTTGTTCTGAGGATTGGTGCCTGTCGGAGTCGAGGCCACACCGCCCCATCTTGTGGGATCAGATGCATCGGAACCAGTAATGACACACGCACGCAACCAGCTCTCTAGCGTTGCCGTGTCTATGGAGCTAAGGGAGTTTGAAATGTTGAGAGCCTCAGTCACATAGTATGTGGTAGAAATGTCACCGAATCCTCCATCTCCGCCTTGACCATTACTGAGATATGATAATACTTTGGCAGTATCGAACTGAGAACTCAGTCCCATCACTGTTACAAGCCATAGGCCCTGAGCAGTACTTACAAGTCCAATGTCAGCGGCACTTGCAGTATCCATGAATCCTGCCTGTGAACCCAGATTGACATAGAGCGAGTCTAGGAGATGCTGCAGCAGATCCCTGTTGTTGGTGACCCAGGTCGCCCAGTCTTCGGTGAGGAGTACAGAATAGACCGCGTGAACTGCGGAATATGCAGATGATAACGAGGGCTCATGATAATATGCAAAGCCGCCACCGAGAGTTGTAGTTTCCGCCTTCTGAGTGCCAGCAAGAACTGTAGATGTGAGCGACTCGCTGAAAGTCGTACAATACGCGATAACATTGACAAGAAAGTGGAGTCCATCTGTAGTCCACTCTATCGGGTTCTCCATGGCTACCAAGAATGAGTCGAGAGGATAGGAATCATACCTCAGGATAGGAAGAGCCCCTTCGCCAGAAGTAAGGTTCACAATTCGCGAATCTGCTGTCTGCACTCTGTCTAGGGGCTGAACAAGCGATTCCTGAGTCAATTGAGCACCCTCCGGAATGGTATAAGGTTGGGTGAGGAAGACTGCTCCTGCAAATGCAGCGATTGGATAGATAGAGTTAGACACAGGAGCAGTCTGTTGGGGTAGACCTTCACCTCCAAGTCTATGCAAGAGCCACACTGAACGACCCATGAAGATCACGGGCTTGTCGGCCTGTACAAGGAGGGAAAGCAGTGAATCAGAGACAAGCGTTCCATTGTCGGACCCAAGACTCGCATCAAGGATAATGGCCATCGCACTGCTCAGAGCCGTTGTGTTGGAGAGAAGGTCAGAAACATTGACTAGACCTACAACGAGTCCTTCCGAAGTAAGAGCTTGATACAAGCTGGCTCCATGACATTCAATAGCGAGGCCTGGCTGTTGGATGATTAAGTAGGATCCCAGAGAAACCTGCATTCCAGAAGAGGTGGCTGTCTCGAAGGAGTTCGCAGGGCCGTCGAGCGAATTCGTTGCAGAGATTGGCTGTGCTGAGTTAACGTTAACTGGAGCAGCAGTCCACAGGAGAATCATTCCTAGTGCGACTACCAGTGTTACAAGCTTTCTCGGTTTCATCTAGTTATCTGCACTCCATTGGGGTTACCCGGTCTGGGAAGATCTGGGGCGTGTTGTCGAGATTGATCTGTTGACATACTCCAACATCGTTGGATGGTCCCTTCCCAGACTGGGCCTGGCTGTTTCCTCATATGGACACCCCCATCAGTTGCCAGTATAGCACAGCGATTGCAGCAATAGCTATTAGCAGCTCAATGACCCCACTTCGGGGGTGTTCACGTAGAGCGGAGAGGACTAGTCCCGCATCGCCACTGCGCAATGAACTGTTATACAAAACACCTGCTGCGACATACAGACAGAGGCCTGTCCATACAAGGTTAAGTACGAGCATGAAGGGCAACACAAGCAGCGTAAGGACAACAAACACAGAGAGAACTATGTTGGCGTACAATGCCAGCACCAGCACGCCAACTCTTGGAGGCTTCTCAACTTCCAGGAATAGATTGAGCTCGCCATAGGTTGTCGAGCCGCTTACTCTCTCAACCCTGATTCCGGCAATTCGGGAAACGACATAACGTATTCCAGTATAGATTAGAGTCCCTGGCAGAAAGAAGATGGAGAGAAAGGTCATCAATGGGTTGCGAAACCAGTCCTCGAACTCCCGCTTCTGACCTTTCAGTAATAGTGCTCCACGAATGGCTGTAATGGCCACCATGATCATTGGAGTCCATTGGAAAGCGAAGTATAGATTCGCCAATAGCAGGAACACTATTTCCATTTGTTGCATCCCTTTCACCTCGTGGATGGATTTCTCCATCAACTATGACGTGTTGCTCACAGTGAGTATGGGAAAATTCAATGAACAACTTTGTTCAGAAGATGATGGGACTCTATTAGCTCCGGTAGCCAAAATTTAACAGTATAAGAGAGGAATATATGATGGAATCGACTAGAATAGTGCTCCTCCATTCTCTGTAAAGCTTATATGCCCTTAGTATGGCATTGTATTTAGCTGGAATGTGCAACGTCTATCGCATGAATAGTAGATTGTTGAGGACAATGGGATGCCATCGTTAGTAGTTGACTATACGCAGGTCACAAACAGATACATGTCAGATGAGTTCATAATCCGAAGACTAGCTGAGGAGAAATGGTATGGAGGCAGTGAACCTAGACTTGACATCTCCAAGTTGGAGAGGAGAACAAGACTGAGGTCACTGCCGAGTGATGCTGTCCCCACCTACCTTGTAGAACGGGCTGTGGGAAATGTGCCCTCAATGATGCTTGAAACCTCAGCTCATACATTCAAGAAGCAGATTGAGTCACTCCTCTCGGGGATAGAGACTGATCAGAAAGAGCAGCTTGAATACTTCATTTCACGACTTGTCGCAGGCCATCTACCCAGAAGCGCAAACTGGGCAATACATCAAAAGGACCTTGACCACTTCACATCCGCGCTCTTCATCATCAACACAATTACGAGCCTACTCTCAGGATCAGTTGACTGGATTATGCTTGCACAAGGTAGTGATGAAACAAACAAGTATCAGTCAAGTCCAGCAAGGCTAGTACCAAGGACAGATAGTGCACTAATGCCTGCTGACTCTGACATTCTGCAGCGTGCAAAGGACGCTGTTCTTGCCCCGGGATTCCAGCCTCTCAGACACTTCTGCGTTAGGCGATCCCGAAAGAAAGTGCCTATCTCTCTGAAAGAAGAACTTGAAGAGTCCAGTGTTCCCAGAGGTTCAGCCACCAGATATGACCTCAGCATCCTTAATCTGGTTCTCACGGAACGTTACATTCCCAATATGATGAACCTGGGTTGTAGGTATCGTTGGGTAATGACTGATCGGGCTCGGAACTACTTCCAGTCCGAAGGTCTGATCACAAGGTATGACTTGTACTCTCTCGATTCACTAGCAGCACCGGAGCGGCTACGGATTCTATCAAGAAACTATGGATATTCAAGCTTTGATGATATCAGGGACGACAAAAAGAGAAAGCGGGTCCTCGCAAAGATTACGCGTTCTCTCAGGAGCAGCCTTGACATATATGGTGGTATGGAGGGCATTACCGCTCATCTTGAGCCACTCGGAACGAGAGAACCGGCACTCCCTGTCGGAGCGACTTCGTTTACAACGGAACATGAGACTGTTTCTTACCGAATGGATCTCTTTGATAGTAAGCAGATGAAGTGGATGTATGCGCCTTGGTCGAACCCATCGCAGTGGACCACTGGAACCAACAAGTGGAACCCACGGAAGACTGCTTGGTTAATGCGAAACACAACGGCCATGAAGAGAGATGATTGGCAAATGAGCGAGCAAGATGTGCAGCTCCTTTTCAGTCTCTTGGCGAACAGGGGATCATACGACTTCAGGCACATGCTCTTGAAGTTGCTAGGTTTGTCTTATAGACTCCGAACTCTCATTGTTGACCGACTGATTGAAGATGGGGCTGCTGAAGTTCTCTATCATCCTTCCCTCGAATACTCTGGTCTTCAAGGAGGTCTCTTGGTGGTATTGCCTGCGACATCGCCGAAGAATGTAAAGCTCCTCATTGAGTGGCTTTTGGGGGCAGTACCATATGTTCATGTCTTCTGGAGTGAAGCAGGTTCTGTC
>CAYPUO010000176.1:0-6369 GCA_964413775.1 uncultured archaeon | reverse complement strand
CCTTCAAGGCATCAGTCACTAGGAATAGCAGCAATGCGTAGCCCCACACGAAGGCGGCAAGCCACCATCCCATAGCAGGGAGCAGGATCCCATAGACCGTGATTAGTGTTGCAACGGTCTGTGTCCCAATGATTGCTAACATCAAGATAGGTGCCGGCTTTACTGACCAGAACGGCCCACGAGTGCGTGCAACCAGCAGTGTCAGATGCCCTGCAACCGACAATTTGAGGTAGATGAAGGACTGGAGTATTGGCAAACTCAAGTGGAACACTACGAATCCAATATAGAATAACCCGAATGATGACCCTACGCCAATGATTCCCAAGTATGTGGCCACTCCCAGTAGCATCTTTGCATTCCAGCGTTCAGGCATCTTGGAATGGCGCGCGTTATCGTAGGCAATCGTCATGATTGGTAGGTCATTGAGCAGTGCCAGCAGCACTATCATTACT
Source organism: uncultured archaeon (assembly GCA_964413775.1). GTDB lineage: Archaea > Asgardarchaeota > Thorarchaeia > Thorarchaeales > Thorarchaeaceae > MP5-2226. Next base: position 5,917 of record CAYPUO010000176.1, on the reverse strand, counting down.
GCAGTTACTGGATAGAACTGGAACATCAGTATTGACGCAGTGATAAAGAGAATGACTCGTATTGTTTCAGCAATCCTGTAGATTGCATAGTTGCTCATCCTCTGGAAGATCGTACGACTTTGTTTGATGGCGTCAACTATCACAGATAATCCTGGCTTTGTCAGCACTATGTCAGCTGCTGACTTTGCCACATCAGTCGCCCCTGCAACTGCGATACCTACGTCAGCCTTTTTTAGTGCAGGCGCATCATTTACACCATCGCCAGTCATCCCAACGATATGCTCTTTCTCTTGGAGCGCAGAAACAATTCGATACTTATGCTCTGGATAGACCTCGGCGAATCCATCTGCATTTACAGCAATCTCTGCTACCTCTTCATCAGAGTCCTTGTCAAATGACGAAGGCAGCGCAAGATTGGTGCCAAGCCCTATGTTCTCTGCCGTTTCTTTACCAATGGCAATGTGGTCCCCCGTGACCATCTTGACATTGATGCCCATCCTTTGAGCTGTCCTGATTGTTGATGCTGAGTCGCTTCGTGGTGGGTCGTAGAGTGATAACAGTCCTACGTAGGTCCATTCACCATCGCTCTTCGTCCTAGCAACGCCGAGAGCACGGAAGCCTCTCTCTGCGAACTTGTTCACATCATCATCAACGCAGCTAAGACACTCTTCTTTGTTCTTGATCAGCGCTGCTATGGCCTGAGGTGCTCCCTTTGAAACCTTTATTGTTTCCCCAGAATCCGAGGTGAGTGTGGCTTCAGTTCTCTTCGAAACCGGGTCAAAAGGCGTGAAATCGTCGAGAGTCCAGCTTTCAATAACTTCCTTTGACACACACTGTCTTGTCTTCAGAATGATTGCATCATCAATTGGGTCGTTGTTCTCCTCTCGTGATGCAAGTAAGCCGTAGAGAAGGACGTCATCGGTAGTGTTTTCGTTATACGTAATAACGTCACCGACGGTTAGCTTGTTTTCTGTAATTGTCCCTGTCTTATCTGAGCAAAGGATGTCTACACCCGCCATCTCTTCAATGGATGATAGTTTGCTGACTATCGCTTCTTTCTTTGCCAAAGCGAGTGCTCCCACTGCCATAGTCACTGATAGGACTGCAGGCAGTGCAACCGGGATAGCTGCAACAACCAGTACTAAGACGAAGGTTACTAGTTCAATCAGGTCGTCTCCTCGAACAATGCCGTTGATTAGGACAATACTTGACAGAAGGGCTGCAAGGACAATCAAGTAATCTCCTATCTTTATGATTATTTTTTCAAAATGGCTCTGTGTTTTTGCCTCTTCTACCAGTTTTGCTGTTTCACCGAAGTAAGTACGCATACCCGTGTTTATCACAAGGGCTTTCATTTCCCCCATCTTCACGCCTGAACCTTGATATGCGATGTCTCCCTCGTTCTTGTCAACTGGTAGCGACTCACCAGTTAGTGCGGATTGATCTACAGTAAGGTATTCGCCTTCAGCCAACTTCAGGTCAGCAGGAACAGTATCTCCCGGACGGACACGAACAACGTCTCCAGGCACCAACTCCTTGGCGTCAACCTTGTGCCATTCATTGTCCCGTAGGACGCGAGCGCTAGGAGCAAGCCTACTCTTCAGCTTCTCAATCGCATCGTCCGCCTTGTTCTCCTGCCAAAATCCGACGACAGCATTCATGCCAAGCATGAGGCCGATTATAAACACATCTTCCCAGTGTTGGACAACGACTGACAATATAATTGCGAGTTCAATCATGAATGGGATAGGACCCCAAAAGTACCTTAGGAACTTAAGGATGGGGCTCGTCTTCTTTTCTGCGATCTCATTCGGGCCAAATTGCTTTTGGCGTGCTTCAACCTCAGATCCCGCAAGTCCAGATGCGGTTGATTCAAGTTGTTCATAGAGCTTGTCAATGGGTATTTTCTCGGAATCTCTAGTTGTTGGTGCTTCAATCTCCACGCTGGCCATTTTGATATCTCCACGTGTTTCTGTTCTTTTGTCATAGAACAGAGAGTGGGTTTTATTAAGAAACAGTATATGTAGCTCACCAGCTACACACTCGTGGAACTGCGAGGCTTCCTTATGCCTGAGAGATATGGAATCACAGTAGATATATTGACCGAACTGGGATTAACCCAGAACCAGGCCAAAGTCTATCTCTCAGTCGCCAAGATAGGACCTGCAACAATCTCAGATGTTGCGGATAATTCAGGTGTGCGCAGAGAAGAGGTCTACCGTCTGCTGCCCGACCTTGAGAAGATTGGGCTAGTCGAGCGTCTCATGGGGAAACCTATGCGTATCCGAACTCCTGATGTCCAGTCTGCAATGTCTTCACTGCTTCGTCGTGAACGGAACAAAGCACATGAGAGGATATCTGCACTGACGGAGAGGACCAATGTCATTGAGGAATATCTCTCAAAGACTGGCCTCAATGTAAGCACCGAATCGTCTGCGCAGGACGACTTCGCACTACTAGAAGAAAAGGAGTCTGTTCGTACAAGGCTCCATGAAATGATAATGGAGGCTGAAGAGAGCGTTAATGTCTTATATTCAAGGGAAAACCTTGTCTGGTTCCTGTCAACCCAGGGTCAGCTTCTGGTCGATGCTGGGTCTCGCGGTGTGAAGGTGCGATTGCTCTCTACTCCTGCGACTGGAAGGGATAGAATCCCCAAGATCATCAGCAGGAGGTTCTCCGATAGTTCCGCGGTCGAACTAAAGTACATGACAGCGATTCCTACGAACTGCATTGCAGTTGATGGAAAGGAGGCTATGATCATTACATCGACCGCACACCAGCCTGCTGCACATAATATCTTTACCACCAATACAAACCTTGTTGCTCTGGTCAAGAGAGTCTTTGAGTTAAGCTGGAGTCAGTCATCACACTGGAAGACGCTTGAAGGGGTCGTGATCAGTGAGATGACCGCGGTGGATTCAGAAACACTAGGAAGGCCTCGCGATACCCTCTTCATCTATCGTTCTGAAAAACAAAAAGAGAGCACCATTTTGAATTTCGTAAGAGAGGGCCTCAAGCAGAACTATTTCGTGCTCTATGTTTGTTCAGCCTCTCAGTCTAAGAAGGTCAATTCATGCCTTGAGTCATCGGGTAGTGACATGGTTGCGAAACTTAGTGAAGATGCAATCCGAATCATGTCTGCAGCGGAATTCCTATTGGTCAAGGGAAAACTGGCCATCGAAAAGGCAATTGATACTTGGGATGAGATATACTTCCATGCAATGGACCGCGGCTACGAGGGAATTCTTGCCATCATTGACATGCAGCTGTTCTTCGAGAACAAGCTATCTGACCAATTAGTCGCTTTCGAGAGCGAATTCCATAAAGTTCTCGACGAGCATATGTCTGTCATGTGTATCTACAATGAGAAGTCGTTTCTTGAGGCCAAGGATCCAATCGAGATCTTCAAGAATGTCGTGCTGCAACACCACAAGCTACTCAGCGAGAATGTCAAATAGGGCACCTCATCCGCCTAACACAGCCGAAATGATCAGTCGGACGCCCAGCGTGTAGACTAGGTGAATCACGATGACTACTACTGCCAGTAGGATGAAGATGATGGCGTTCCTACCTGTTTCACCTCTTTTCATGGTCCATCTGAAGGACAGCACAAAGAAGAATGCTGCACCTGCCCACCCGAACGGGACGATGGCTGGCATCTCATAGAATACCTTGATCGCCTCAGGTGGCCAGACCCACCAGAGAGTTTCAGGGGCACCTGCTGAAATCTCAACAACGACTGAGAGCGCACCTGCAATTACAGCCGTCAAGAGCGGAATTGCCCATATTCTCTCAGCAAGGGACGGTGTGAATGCGCCTGAGATTCTCTCAGCGAAGCACAGTGAGGCATAGAACGAAGCGCTCCATCCAAATCCCATCATCAATGGCGCCGCGCCAATATAGAAGGGATGTCCAGGGTATGTGTACATGTTTGGGATTACTGCTATGACATTCTCACGGACAATCCCGAAGACGAAGCCGCCTACAAAGAACGCAGTTGTTGACCACTTCCCCCGATAGAGCCAGCAATGGATGATGCATGGGATGCACCCAAACATGACTGCAAGAGTGACTATTTCAGTGTACATCAGCAGTCCTCCTGTTCTTTAGCACGGCTGCGACCCATACCCCCATGATGACTAGCATTGGGATGAAGGAGGTGAGTCGTCCCGGGTCAGCAATGATGACTAGGTCTGTGTATCCCATAAACGCGAATATAATGAGAAATGCAGAAAGCGGGAGTATGTCCTTTGCTCCTTCCATACGCGAATCCAACCTTCTTCCTGTAGTGTCCAAACCATGTCTAAAGCTTTCTTGTCAACACTCGGTACACTGCAATCAGGAGCAAGATGGGTCCAGAGAGCATCATGCCTAGGTACAGGAAGACTCCAACGATGCCTGCCAGCTCGAACAGGAAAGATGCGATAAACGACAGGCCCACGATGGCGCCAAATCCCCATTCAACATGCTTTCTCTGAAAGCACCCTTGTGTAGCAGTTGCATCAAAGTTAATGTCCTTCTTCTCGCTCTTGTAGAGCAGCATGATTATGAACAAGTAGAAGAGGACCGTGAGGAGCATCGTAATTGGCGGTCCAATCCTTTCCGGGAGCACCGCAAAGAAGAGAAAGACATAGAGGAAGGCAGTATAGCCCCCAGCGATAACTAGTCCAGTCCTTCCGTGTCTGAGGCTCTCTAATGAGAAACCACTCGGATTCATCTTTCTTGCCACCGCATATGCGACTGCAAGGATCAGAATGTTACTTCCCAGCACGAGTGTTAGCGCAGGATAGTTGTCAGGGAATTTTGTGCCAATGAATACCGAGGCGGTGGCAATGACAAACAGATAGACCCCCAGTCTGCGTCTGGTAATTGCAAATGATGAGCCTGAGTTTCCCAGCAGATGAAATGCTGTGACTGGCACAATAAATGAAAAGAATGCGTGCCAGAACAGGGCTATGATCATGAACTCTCCAATAGCAAACCCAAGGAACTGGCCGAATTGGGGAGATTGCTCCATATATCCTGCCCAGATCACCTTTGTCATCCACGACTCGTAGAGGCCATAGATTACCCCGAAAAGATAGAGGTGAGTAATCGATGTCCTCTTGAAATACAACGCGGCATTTAGCAGGAGAAGGCCATGGCCCCAGTAGAGAGGCAGGAGAACAAGCAGTCCCCAGAGGTCATACATCCAGAGCGTTTAAAATTCTGCAATTCCCTAAATATCAACAGCACCGAATTGTAAGACAATGTGTAGGATTTCACTCAAGTTACACCCGGTAGGTCTTATATGTGCCCTGACCGATGGCTCAGCGGCATTCATATCAGCTACTCGTCCCTAAGACCTTCAACGCCAGATATTCCTTGACCCGTCTCTTTTCCGCTACCTCTAGAGGGAACTCTATATCGTCGACTCTGTTGATGACGAAGTTCGTCGGGTATCGCACACCTCTGTCAAGGTCAAACATTTGTCGGACCTCAGAGATGACACCAATATCAAAGACTGTCACACTGACCTGTTGCAGTCTGATGAGTCGCTCCCCCACCTCAGCTCCGACCAACCATACGTTCCAGCACCTCTTCCATCCCTTCTCATACCGAGCAGGGTCTGGATTTGCCACCACGGTCACCTCGGGTCCCAGCTTTGTACCAAGGGCCTCCCTTGCGGTCTTCGGGAGTGGATAGAGCCCTTCTAAGAATCGAGGGTTTTCCACAACTGGTCTGAGAAAGCTCAGACTGAGCGTGCCATTCTTCACGTACGGCTCATCATAGATGATATCCCGTTCTGGGTTCCACGAATAGCACCTCCCATCAGGTGACTGCTGGATTTTCCCAGTGTGCGGACCACGCAAGTATCCCATAGTCCCCTCGGTGGTGGGGAACTCACGATGGTCCAGCGCCTCCCCTCTGACATCAT
>CAYPUO010000175.1:0-6406 GCA_964413775.1 uncultured archaeon | reverse complement strand
AGACTGTCCAGCCTCTACGAGCTTCAGCATTCGAGACTTGGGAGAACGAGCTTGTGGATAAGACTTGGTATGTGAAGAGTGTTCGAGATGCCCTGAAAAGGCTCGGTTTCTTTGACCTGGATGCTTCGTGTGAGGAATTGCAGCTGAATCTTGATGAGGTTTCGAGTGAAGTTGAGACAAGGCTTGATAGGGACGATCAACTCGTAGAAGGTTATGAGGTGGTCGTATCATCTGACTGGGTGCGGCTGCTCAGAATGCATATGCAGGAAGCTGGACGGGTGAAGGTTGCCGACTTTGCCAAGCAGCGCGGCATGTCAACAAAAACTGCAATATGCCTTCTCAAGGTACTTGTCCAGGGCATCTATCTACGCTCGACAGATACATACTTCACCAAGACTTGACAGTATATCTATATAATATATAGATATTCGAATTCGTATTGGAATCCTATATATGAATCACCGTATCTCTTGGGGTGAAGTGTTTTGCCTTGGTCCGTAAAACGACGTTCAAGATTCGACAGATGAAAGCTAAGGGAAAGAAGATTGTCATGCTGACCTCATATGATGCTCCTACTGCTCGCATCTTGAGCGAGTCCGGTGTGGACATGATTTTGGTTGGCGATTCCGTTGGCAACTCTCTGCTCGGGTATGAAAGCACAATTCCTGTTACATTGGATGATATAATCCACCATTGCTCTGCTGTTGCACGAGCACGTCCGAAGAGCTTGATTGTGGGTGACATGCCCTTCATGTCGTATAAGGTGAGCGTAGAACAGGCTCTGGAAAACTGCGGCGCTATGCTACAGAAGGGCGGTGCTGAGGCTGTGAAGATTGAAGGAGCAGGTCGGGTGGTCGATATTGTGGCTGCCGTTGTTGACTCAGGTATCCCAGTTATGGGACACATTGGACTTACTCCTCAGTCCATCTATGAGCTTGGAGGCTATAGAATACAAGGACGTACTTCTGACGAGACTGAGAAGCTTGTGAAACAAGCTCTCGCTTTGCAGGACGCGGGAGTATTCTCTCTTGTCATCGAGCTAGTGCCATCTGAAACTGCGAAGGCCATAACTGAGGCCGTAGATGTTCCCACGATCGGAATAGGCGCAGGGCCATACTGCGATGGGCAGGTGCTTGTGCTCTGGGACATGCTTGGTCTATTTGATGAGTTCAAACCCAAATTTGTCAAGAAGTATGCTAACATTAGCGAAGTCATACGAAAAGCTGTGGACGAGTACTCATCTGAAGTGAGGAATGGCACATTCCCTGATGAAGAACACAGTTTTGAAATGCCAGAAGAAGAGTCTGGTAGGCTTTATGGTAGGAGCTCACAAGATAAGGAATAGAGAGTCCCAGATACAGACTCTTTCTATTCCTTCTTCTCAATTGTTTCATTCAATGCCTTGACTAGGTCGTCCGTTGGAATGCCATGAGCTACAGCGCCCTGCTCGATGTTCTCATATCTAGCAACTGCGCAGCCATAACAGTAGAGGCCCCACTCCATGAATGTCCCTGCTGTTTCAGGCCATTTCACAACGACTTCGGCAATTGTCATCTGTTTCGTAATCTTCTCGGTCATTGTTGTCAACCCTACGTTAACTATTGATAATAATCCGGAAATTGGTGAATATATAGCTTGCGATAGTTACGCTGAAAAAACATAACTTGCACCTACGCTGCCGTTCACGAAAGCCCTTGGAAGCCTTTGCGCAATGGCTGTCTGCGCTGCCCATCCAGTACAGTGACAGGGAACAATCATCTCCGGATTAATCTCTGAGAGGTCTCTCACAGTCTGTGGCACAATCTTCTGATTCCTGCCAATTAGGTGCAGACCGCCAATGACACCAAGGACTCGTTTCTCGTCGGTAAGCCGCTGGGCGTGGCGAATGATATTGATAATTCCAGCATGGCTGCATCCTGATACAATTACCAGTCCCCTGTTTCCAACTTTTGCTACAATTGCCATGTCCTCGATTACTGACTCGTCGTAGGTCCATTCCCCGTCCACGAGCACCTGATGCCCCTTGAAGCCTTGCTCGTACTCCGTGATCTGTTGCACTTCTCCCGTAATCAAAAGATGGTCCTGAGCAATGAGCCAAGGAGTCGTCCCTATGTGTAGTTCTTCGCACTGGTCTCTGAGTTCTTGTTCAGACTTTCTCACTCCATTTGGGAAGACTCTCCTTGTTTCTCCGTCAAATACTGCATGACTTCCCAAGGCTCTTGGGTGGGCAGAGATGGAAATCCTCTTTCTCTGAGTGGAGTCGAGTACCCAAGGTATTCCACCGGTGTGGTCGAAGTGGCCATGAGATACTACTAAGTTCCTGACTTGCGAGATATCAACGCCAAGTGCGTTGATGTTGTGGCTGAGGACATCACCAGATTGTCCTGTATCATAGAGCACAAACTCACAGTTGCCTTGAGATTCCAGCCGAACCAGTACTGAGAACCCATGAGCTGCCCATGGCCAGTTGACATCTTCACTCGTTTTTCTCTGGCTCATAGGTGGCTTGACATCCTCTCTTCCTTTTCCAGCTTGGAAGTCGATGACATTGTCCACTAGAACTGTAATCTCTGCCTTCTCGACTGGCATGAGAGTGAGCATAAGCACTTCTTCCCGATAGTTAGAGAATCATGTTATCGAGGCCCATGTCTTTGAGGACCTCAGGAAAAACTTTGAAGACTGGCTTGATTTTCGACAGGAGCCCAAGTGCCTTTGCAATTGATCCTTGCATCTTGACCTGCCCCCTCGCCATGGCTATGGTGGTGTTTAGCTTGCCTTGCCAGAACTTGTTTGTCGTTTCAGACGTACTCCATACAATGATTTCGGGCTCTACATCTGAGTCGAAGCTAATGCTGCCGACTTTCCCATCTGGTCCTGGATTCTTGAAATCAATCGTGACGTGAATCTCTGGCTGTTCAATGTCGAATCTGACTATGACTCCGGATTTCACGAGTTTGTCATAGACATCTTCGGTTTCCATGGCCCTGGGCCAAAAATTCTCAAAGACTTGCTGGAGTTGTTCTGTACTCTCATAGAATGGCATGTGTTTCCACCCTTGACCCTAGTATGAATCAAAGGAGGATAGAAGTCTTTTGGGAGCAGGAATGGGTGGCGCACTGGGCAGAAACGTGACTGCCCAGTAAAAAGTGCGTTCTAGTCCTCCATGCTCTTGTCCATCTGTTCGAGAACCGCGTCAAGTTCTGCGCGTGTCATATCTTTTGCAGATTCGAGGACTTCTTCTATCTGGTCTTCGGGCAGTCCAAGCTTTTCCAGCCTTTCACCTACCTCTTGGAGTTCCTCAGGAGTGACCTTCCGCGTGCCCTCGGCCTTCTCGGGAGTCTTCTTGGCAAGCTCTTCTGCTCTCCTTGCCTTCTCCTGTTTGATGACTTCATTGAGGAACCCAGGTCGCTCACTCGGCTTCATGCGGGCGAGATCCACTCGAAATGCCTCGATATCTCCTTCTCCGAGATTAGTGATTTCAGCGAGCTCCATGAGTAAGGCCTCAGTTTCCGGAATCATTAGCTCTACGGTTTGCCCAGGTATCTCGGCGAGGGGTTTGGATATCTTCATTGGAGCAAGCTGCTCATTGATTATCCCTTGGAGGAGGGCACTTCTCTCAGAGACTTCTGGTTTCTCAGGCACTTTTGCCTTGGAGACTGATTTGATCATGCCGTTCATTATTCGAATCAGTTTTGGCACGCTGTACACTTTGACCCAGAGAAGCGCACCGATGAGAGCAATGATTATGGCGAAGCTACCTCCAAACACCATGACAGTCATCAGGGGGTCTTGAGGTGGTGCGGTTGAGACGATTGTGAATGCCAGGTTCTGCTGCTCGTAGTCCTGACCACTTGACGCATGAATGGATATTTCGAATTCATGGCTCACTGGCACGGTGAAGCTGATAATGTATTGACCGGCAGTTGCTCCTGGACTGACCGTGTAGTCATTCTCACTGAGCACTCCTGTCGCTTCACTAACAGAGATATCGGCACCCGAGATAGGTAGGTTGTGGTCCAGGTCTTGATATTCAACTGTAATTTGCAGATACTGTCCCACCACCGCACTCACGTAGTTGCTACCCGATACAGGAGTCAGCTGCGTATGAATGGGTCTTATCACGATAGTGATGACTGTTGACACTCGCCTATAGAATTCCTTGTTGACAACCACTGTCGCATCATAGGAACCTAGGACTGCAGTGTTTGGTATCTCGAATGTGTAGTTTCCAGGATGATCCGTATCCTCTACAAGGTTGGCTCCTAGCGACCACAGAACCGAGCCATCTGCTCCTTGGACTGGCCTATTATATGACGTATCATTGATGTATATGCTCACAATGACTGAATCTCCAACAGGCACGTCGATGATATTATTCACGATTATCTCCATGTTGATTGGGTTGATCTGAAGTGTCGCCGAAGTGGTTCTTGTCACATAGTTCGCCTTGCTAGCCGTCACACGGATATCGTAGGATAAGGGGATCACTGAAGTGCTATCCAGTGTGACACTGTATGTCCCATTTCCTACTTCATCCATAGTACCCGTACCACCTGGCCACACGTACTCGAGTGTTGCATTCTCAATTGGCAGATTGTTATGGACATCATAATAGGTGAAGTACATCACGGCTGATTGTTCATAAGTGATGGACAGAGTAGCATTCAGTGGCTGAGCGGTTGCGTCAATCCTCTGAACTTCAAAGAGTAGTGAGAGCGTTGCCGTTTGATATCCTGGTTTGGTAGCAACAATGTACAAGCTGAAAGTACCAGCATATAGTCCCTTGGTATCTAGGGTGACATTGTAGATTCCATTCGATTCGTCTGCCAGTGTTCCATTATAGTCTGCATCGCTAAACTTGAACACAAGCGACGCACCGAGGACAGGGGATCCAAGGTCGGCATTGGTGTAGTTCACCTGAAGCACAGCAGTTTCGCCGTATACGGCTCTTATTGTGGCTTCACCAATTGGTGTCAGATCGGTCTTGATCAAGCCAATGTCAAGTCTGAAGTAGATACTTGCTTCAACGTTGTTAGACTTGTTTGCTCTCACATAAAGGGTGTATGTGTTGATATCTACATTAGCAGTATCGACAAGAGCACTGTAGTAGCCCGGTTGCGCCGTTGGACTGAGAGTACCATTACGCACTGAGCCTCTAGGATTCCATGAGAAGGTCACAGTGGCTCCAGTCACGGGTCCGAAGGCAAGGGATTCGTAGTACACTGTGATATTCACGGCCTGACCACTGACAGCAGAGAATGAGTACACATCTCCAAGACTTGAGAAGTCTGTCTGAAGCACTGAGATGACCACTGTTAGCTGGATTATTCTCGCTTCATAGTTGGTCTTGTTCGCAGTTATTGTGACAATATATGTTCCAGCGGAAAAGAGTGACGTATCGATCAGCGCGCTGTAATTCGACGATCCTTGGGTCATCACGTATTCATGTCCTGAAATATTCGCACGAACGTCTGCGCTAGGCACCAATCCTCCCAAGTCCTGGTTATTGTAGTCTGCTGCAAGATTGAGGGAATCACTCCAATTAAGTTGGATTAATGAATTGTCTATGACTAGTTCGGTTCTCACTCGTCGGAGTACCAAGTCAACCGTGAGCGATGCTGATGCATGCTTTGAGAGGGCAGCAGTAATATCATATGAATACGTACCTGCCGGCTGCTGCCAGAGGAGGTACGTGATGTTATACTGACCGCCGCCAATTTCTGCAATGATATAGCTCCCGCCTGGAGCCGTGGTATAGATTGATGCGCCAGTAATCCCCGCACTGTGGTCCAGGTCCTCATATGTCACGATGACACTGATATTGCTTCCAGCAACGACTGTTCCTGTGAACTGGGCTGAGATTGCGGTCTGTATTCGGCGCACCTCGAACTTCACAGATGTCGATGCGGAGGAGTAGCCGTTCTCAGATGCTGTGAAAGTCACGACATAGTTCACCATGTTTGTCACGCTGGCTGTGTACAGAGTGATGCTGTAACCACCTCCAGGAACCTCAGACCATGTCCATCCATAGATCCAGTTCGTGGTGATGCTCGCTCCAGTGATGTTCAGCGAGTGATCAGTGTCGAAGAAGACAAGCGATACTGAAACCGGATCGCCTACTGGCACGATTGATGGTTCGGGCGAGGACGCAATTGCACTGGTTGCCAGTAGTCGTATCGTGATGTATACTGTCGCCGTCTTGGTAAGGTAAAACGTCTTGTTGAATGTAAATTGAATGCTCACCTTACCCAGCGAGGACATTCCTGCCGTTTCTATTGTTATATTAAAACGACCATCTCCTAGGTTTACGTAAGACCACCCATATGCCCACGTTATACTCATGGATGCGCCGAATACATTCGTGTCGTCATCAAGGTCGTGGAAAGATATGAAGACACTTGTATTT
>CAYPUO010000174.1:0-6422 GCA_964413775.1 uncultured archaeon | reverse complement strand
CGAGATAAGTGTTATGGAGGTCGTTATTGAAGGGTGCTTCTGCGAACCTCCGGTTGTGCATGAGGGATTGCGGCGGTCAGGATGCAGGTGGTTCTACCATATGGCGGAGGGAGCAGGTATATTAGAAACAGAAGCAGAGTACGCTTGCTGGTTGTACTTCATCTTGCATGTTCAAGTAGTGCGATTGCCGTGCAAGAAGGCGTGCTAGAGTTGTGCGAACGGTCTTGAAAAACCAGCGTTGCAGGCTCGAAAACCAATTCCTTGGCCATTCGCTTAATAGGCACCTCTGGGCACAGCAGTTTCACAGAATGAAACCCTTTTGAGCCCGCTCAATGCCTAAGACTCTCCTCTTGGCAGACCGGTCGGACTTGAGGAGATAGAATATAACGGAGTCATGGTCAGTCTTAATCTCCTTTTTAATCTCAGCCACCAACGCTTTGAGAGAGGGCTCAGCTATCTCTCCTTCGAAGACCGAGTTCTGCACCCAGAATAGGTAGCGTCTGAGAATTGCGCGTACTTTGTCAATACGTTCTACTTCTATATCGTAGACAATAATGGCATACACCATCAGTATCCCTTCGAGGCGAGGAATGGAACGTATCTCTTGCGCTCAGCAACCTGCTTCATTAGTTTGTAGCATTCCAGTCTTAGCAGATATTCATTGGAGACATTTCTCTTGAGTCGAGGATGCCTGCTTGACTTGCGCAGCGCATCGTCAAAAGCAGAGATGAAAATGCGGCGTCCTTCATCGGTTAGAGTGCAGTAACGGACGCGTTGGTCGAAGTGTTCCAATCGAAGCACCTTCAGGTTTAGAAGGCGCATGAGAAGAGCGCCTACTATCGTTGGCTTGAAGATTTCAGCAAGATCCAGGGCGAGAGAAAATCGTCGCTCGGACGGCTCATGCAGAAACGAGATAGAAGGGTCCAATTGCGTGTGATATATTTGTGTGAGAGTCGCAGAGTAGAGAAGACTGTTCCCGAAGCTAATTAGAGCATTGACAGGATTAGTGGGAGGCCGTTTCTCTCGCAGCCCCATCGGAAAGTCTGTAATAGCAATGTCAATTGCAGAATAGTAGTGCGCCCAAGCCCTGCCTTCAACACTCATCAGTTCGGGAATATTCGCACAGGATTTGGCGGACTCCGAGGCTTCAGATATCAAGTCAGTATGTACCGCGATTTGCTCATCTCCTGCCGAATGGTGCCTAAGCATATGCAGCATGTTCTGCGTACATGACTCGACAATTGACTGGGCAATCATTAGCCGGGTACTTGGGTCCAGATGAGCTCTTGCCTGATTGACAAGGGCAAACCCAGACACGAGTTTCCGTCGAGGATAAAACGTTCCCTCGAAATTACCGTAGAATCCGAAGTAGTGCATCGGAATCCCGCGTTTTGCAAGAAATGAAATGACACCTGATGTGATAGAGACCCTACCTACTGCGATGATTGCTTTCACTTGATCAACAGGCACAATCCTTCTGCCGTCACTGGTGAAATAGTAAATGGTAGACTTCTTTCTGTGAAGCCTGCCATTTGCAGTCAGATAGAGGTTTCGTTTCATGATATCACATCCTGCAATAGTCCTTGTACGCACATCGTGAGCATGGGGCACCAGTGGGCTTATCAGGAGGCAAAGAATGGCTCACGATTTCACGTGTGGCCTGTATGGCCTCGCGAATCTCTTCACGGGCTTCGGGAGTTAGATCGACGGGCACGCATCGCTTCTCCGACCTATAGTGAATTTCACCTCGACACTTGATTCCAAGTTGCTGCATGATAAACAGATAGTAGAGCGTCTGTGCCTTAGTAGCATGAGACTGACTCCGTGTCTTCTTCACCTCGTGGATGACTAGGATCTCTCCAGTAGTGGTATGGTCAACCTTTATTCGTCCAAAGATGAGCATCTCCCGTTCGCGGCGTCTAAATGACTGCTCGTGGATGAGTTTTCCCATCTCAACTAGTGGCGAGTCTTGCTCGCGCCCTAGTCCTCGCGAGAATAGCCAGAGCTTTCGTGGGCATACATAGTAATAGTTGATCATAGTGCCATTAACAGCGTCTAGCACTGACATGACATTCTCATCTTGGAATTCCGCATCATGGCTAGTAGATGAAGTCACTACCATCACCCCTGCCAGCCTTCAGCACCGATAAGTCGAGCCCTATCGTAGGGTCATATGGAATATCACAGATTGGCAATGGCTGAAGACGTTTGATAAGATTCAGCTCTGCAAGCCTCCCGAAAGTGTACTTATGGACGCCCACGAGATACTTGGGAATCTCAATCCACCGTTTGTTCTCAACCGCATCGTCTACTTTTTCTTCGTAATATGCTGGGACAATTTCGATAGAATCGAAGAGGGCGTCGAAATGGTCCCTAGAACCTGCTTCGAATGGCTGCAACGTATCGAATAAGTCTTGGATATTTCGAAGAGCAAAATCGAACTCCTCTTGTTCGCTTTCCGAGTATCCCTCTTCATATACCTCCTCAACCATCTGACGAGCCAGTTCCTCGGTGAGTCCCATACTGGCCTGATCCACATGTGCTTCCATAACCCTTAGAGTCTGGAGGACTCGTTCGTAGTTCGTATACACCTTGGTGTCTGTCTTTCCACCCTTGCGATAGACATGTACAAGAGCACCATCCTTCATCTTCACACGTCGGTCTTCATGGCGGTTTACACGCCCAAAACGCTGAAGGAGTGCATCAATGGGCGCAGGCTCAGTGAACATCTGATCAAAATCAATGTCAAGAGATACTTCAATAGCTTGGGTGGCAACAGCAACGTCAACCTCTCCAGATGTAATATGTTCCTCTCTCGCAATTCTATCCCTGAGCGCGAATCTGCTGTGGAGAAGTCCAACATCCTTGTCGCGTAACTGCTGTGACAAAGCGTTATAGACTTCTATCGCCCTCTTCACCGTATTGCAGACGACGAGGGTCTTGGCATCTTGGCTCGCCGCGGCAATCCGGTCGAGGTCGTCTTCAAGCAGACCGTCACAGAGTCTCAATCTATGCCGAAAACGAGTATCTCTACTGTGGTCAATCATCACGTTCGATTCGGGAATGGACAGGAGCGTGCAGAAAATGGTTCTGAGGAATCTGGGCATGGTGGCCGACATTAGCAGGACCCTCCCACGGTTCTGTTGAACAACACGGAGCATGTGTAGGATGAGCGCAGTAATGTGAGGGTCATAGGCATGAATCTCATCTACTATCATCCGCAGGCCAACCAACTCCATCAGTCCTCGTTCATAGCCTTTCACGCCAAAGACTGCTTTCAAGGGCTGAAAGGGGGTGGTCACCTTGATTGGAGAATAAACAGACTTTGCAAGGTCAGCAAGTGCTCGTGAATCTGGAATGGTTTCTGCGTAGATCTCATCATTATCGTAGAACGATGCCAAGTAGAATGCAGAACGGTGATGAAGCATGGATACGAGATCATAGTCCTCCACCGCTCCCATTGAAAACCAGTTTCTTAGTCGCTTATACATGAAGTTGATGCTCGCGACAGTAGGGAGGAGGTAGAGAAGGCGAGCCTGCTCGACTTGATTTGCTTTAGCCCATAGAAGCGCAGCTTCAGTTTTCCCACTACCTGTTGGTGCCATAAGGACTGCTGATCCTCTCAAGGATGCAGCTCGTAGCTGCATGTCCCATGGTGTAAAGCTCCTGAAAGGATTGACCCAGTCTGCCTTCCGGACCCTCTGGATTCCTGCAGAAGCAAGGTGATCGCAGGCAGTCACCAATCCGCGGACCAGTGTCCCCCTCATTCGAAGACTAGGGTCTTCATCCATTACTCCCTGTCTAATTGGTACGACATAGCGACTGAAAGGGTCGTTCTCCAGCATTGACTCGATGAGCAGTTTGGAATTAGTCTCCAGTGTCCCTAGTGCTCGTGCAGCCTCTGGATATCTGCCTTGCAGTGAGTCCCGAATCTTTGAGGTGGTGTCAATGACTGCCTGCAAGTTCGGCTCGATTTCACTGACTCGTTTCTGAAATGTTTCAAACCCTATGCTTGTCCTAGGAAGGGTCCCATAGTCAATCCATAGACGATCCTGATCCTTGTGGTGAAAGAGAACTCCAAGTGCCGCATCAAACTCGAGGTAACTAGGGCTCGACGAAAAATCCAGCGATGAAAGAAAAGCTGCAGAGAGAATCTCGTGCCTGTAACGCCATCTCGGGTGGTCTTCAGGGCTTGCTATGTACTCCTGAAAACCGACTGCTGCCTTGCCTACGTCGTGCAATGCGAGAGCCAGGGCAACTGCCTCGTAGAGTCCTTTGTAAGTGACTTCTTCATGTACAGGTCTCAGATATGCCAGACTATCAAGTACAGATAGGGTATTCCCTGTGTGATCCAATAGTGTTTCATGAGGCTTAGCTAGAAGCTGCAATAATATCACTCAGACCTAACGATTCTGCAGCGAAGAGCTGCATGGTCAGCCCTATCTCAGGGTCAACGACTCCGCCTCCGAAACCATCATACTCTTCGGTCACCATCATGAAAGGACGTGTGCCCACAGCTCGGCGAGGAATAGCGTCGGTGAAATATACAGGAAGAGCATACATAGTTGCCAGATTATATCCTGCTGGCGGACTTGTATAGATGCCGCGTCCAAAGTGAAACTCTTGCGTTTCACTGACAACTTCAAGATCCACAGTATCAACAGAGTCAACACATGCAAGGTCTGTAGAGCGACCCAAGAGCAATTGATAATGAGGAAACCTGAACGCCTGCTCGAAAGAGGTGTCAATATAGAGCACCATCTCAGGGAACAGAAGCTGTTCTCTCTTGATGACATTCCATTTCCCGCCTTTCCCAGGTTCGATCTCAAGGATACGCTCCAAGTCCGTTCCTCGACCATGGCTGCGAAATGTGTATGCCAAGAACGTATCATGGGGAGTAACAATCTTTCCCGCGGCAGCAGATATGAGTCCAAACACTGTGGAGAGAGGCGGGATTGGGAGAGTCGGCTGAAACCCGATCATGAACCCCCCATAGCGGAACGATGCAGTCCATGCTGATATCCTAACACGAACAGCTTTCATCCCCCGCACCTCATCCCACTAGTCCAGGTACTTCTTTACAGAACTGCTTAACCACAGATGCGACAGAACCCAGCAAGACTTTTCCCTTGAACTCCTCGGCAAGTGCCCCGATATCATCCTTCTGTCCATCCAGAAAGCCCTCTTGCCTTCCAATGTAGAGACTAGTCTTACGAATATCATCATAGTCCTGCAATACTTGCCTCAATGCATCAGTGTGTAACATTGGACTACCCTCCTCAGACCTTGCGAGATGAGCAAAGAGATGGCTTCCTGTAGAGAATGCGCAAAGAACCAACAGACTAGGTGCAACGCGTTCAAGATGGCGTGCCTGCATCGCTCCTCCTGTCAAGTGCGGAATGACTTCAAGGACATCAGTGATTCTCTGTATCCGCACAGCTGTGTCAAGCACAGCCTTGCCATCCTCCAATCTGCACTTGTCCTTAAACTCAGTGGGTATCTCGAAGTCAGGCCGCAGGTTTTGGCTGCCTGCGGACGCTACCATCTTGAATACACCTGACGAATCGACATCCAGAGAGAACATCCCCTTGAGGACCGTAGAATAGAACTCATGCTCATAGGGTACGGGGTCTCCCTCAAGGCGAGATAGTGTCCCAAAGTCCTCGGATGGACGCACTGAACCCACTGAGATAAGAGGTGTGTTCTTTAATGCAGATACTCTGGTGAGAGTAACCGATTTTGTTTTCTTGCCTTTCTCATCCTTGACTGATTTAGGAGCTCGCATGTATCCGAAGATATCATCATCGGGGTATGTGAGCGGGTCAGCTTCGGTGTAAGCAATCTTCGCCTCTCGAGTGATTGGTGAGAGCTTCCACTCTCTGCGTTCTTCCAGTAGGTTTCTCCACCAGTAGCGCCACGACTGGCCAGATACGTATGGAAATGGATGTTTGCCTCGCCAGAACACCTTTGTCCTGACGATGTTATCCGTTCGTTCAGACGGTTGGACGCCGGCATTGTTCAGTGCTGCTGCCCACGTGTCTACCAGTACAAAACCCTGTATGGTTGTTGTCATTTTCTTTTCCTCCTATTTCTCTTCATCTTCCGCCGGAATCTGACCTGAAAGCCAGCTTGCTCCGGTTTCGTATATTCTGAACAGTAACAGATCGCGGATTTCGCGCCAGTCATTGCCTCCATCTGGGACCAACTCCAACACGTACTGGTCCAGAGTCAGAAGAGGCTCACTAGAAGTATTGACCATCTCCTCCTGCAGCTTCAACAATGCTGACCTGAAGTCATAATAGCTTCGGGCAAAGTGTAGCTGCTGAATCCGTTTTGCAGAACCTCTTTTCTGACAGAGGGCAAGTATGCGATCCGCTACTTCTCTGAGAGTATCAACTCGTTTCTTGTCCATTCTTCTCAAC
>CAYPUO010000173.1:0-6428 GCA_964413775.1 uncultured archaeon | reverse complement strand
TATGGTAGTATGGGGAGCTGTAAACATGACTGGTGACGCAGTGGGGCTTTGGGGAAACGGGACCGATGTCTATATTGGCTCATCAGTCCTCGGCGCGGGAAGAATTGTCCTTTCTGCAGATATGAACTGGATTATGAATAGCCAATTAGCACAAGATGACAATGCGAGGTTTGCAGTAAATGTGGCAAATTGGCTTTCATCAACCAAGGCTGATGTTGTGGTATACCAGAGTGGAACTGTCCCCACAGATGAGAATGTATATCGTTCAGGGCTTTCAAATGCGTTAAACGAACTCGGAATCCATTTTATGCTGTACACGGAAGCCTTCTACTTCAATCTCAGCTTGTTCTTCAATAGTTGGGATACGATCATCATAGATGCCAACTCAGTATCGCCGGTGTCTTTCTATGATGAGATCCTAGAGCACATGGAGAATGGCGGGAAGCTCATAATGAGGGACTTCTACTCCTTCGTTTCAGCCTCTTCCAGTCCATTTGATCTAAGCTTGGACCATTACCTAGGCTTTGTCGGGACTAACAGTAGGATCACGTCAGGACCTGTCCCAGTTTTCCCATGGACACCTGAACATCCTATCTTCAACGTGCCAAATGACTATGGTGCAAACAACATTACACCAGATTCAAACTTCCTGTTCACTGACTTCAGCAATGTCACATTGCTTTCCAATGCAACAGCTATCGCTGGAATCACTGAATCTCCAGAAGTCAACCAGTCAGCGATAGTACTCAGTGCTGGTGGTAGAGCATTACTGAACATGTTTTCGATAGCTCAATACAACGGAGATACAGATGATTCAACCTATGCGGATAATTACGAGCTTTGGATGAACGAGATTGCATTCATGCTGAGACCCACCGTAGATAGTCCGTATGATATGGTCATTGAGTACGGCACTACGAATCAAAAGATAACGTGGACCCCGTCGAGCCACGATCCAATGAGATACACAATTGACTGTAATTCTGTGCAAATAACAAACTTCGAGTGGGATGGTGGTCCCATCTCGATACTGCTTGATGGCTATGTTCCCGGTACGTATGCATTCGAGCTGACAGTTTATGATGGTGCAGGCGAAAATGCCACGGATACTGTCGTTGCAGTTGTTCAGGACACAACAAGGCCAGCTTTTGTCAGTGCTCCAGATGATTTGTTCTACGAGGAAGGCACATCAGAACACCGAATGAAGTGGAACTTCACCGAACTCCTTCCTGATTCATACTGGTTGCTAATTGATAACCTGACTGTTGAGTCAGGAGATTGGAATGGTTCAGCGATTTCGGTCAATCTTGGCGGGCTGGCCACGGGCGTCTATAATGTAACACTCGCCGTGAATGACACATCAGGGAACTGGGCATCGTCATCGGTCGTACTGACAGTCTTGGCAGCAACAAGCACTACTTCGACAACGACAACCACTCCAACAGAAACAGGCAGCACATCGCCAGGTCCCGGTTGGGGTGTCGACACAACATGGATCCTCATGATCATTGCAGCAATAGCTGTTGTCGTAATCATTGTAGTCATCGTGTCGCGGAGAAGAAAATAACCATGTAGCGGAGAGAGCGGGCCGGCTCTCTCTGCTTGCTATGGAGCTGTAACCATCAAGTGACGCTTACGTTAACATAAATGCATGGAAAATGATACATTGTTACATGGCTAGCTCAATGCGAATAAGATAGCATTTCTGCAAACATTATTTGATAATATAATCATATGAACTTATAAGGGAGTGGGGCTGTTCGGGATTTGAGGTGGAGCAGATTAAGCGCGCTTCAGCTATTTTAATAGTGAGCCTGTTTCTTGCAGGTTTCTTTCTTGTGCCCGGGATTGGAATTAGTCCAATGGCACACCTGCAGGAGTCATCAAGCTCTACATTACAAAGTGAATCGAACAATATCCCTTCAAGTCTCTCGTCTAACAGAGTCCCTCGAGTAGCGATATATGACGAAGCAAACTCGACGAATCCGGTCTATGTAAGTGGAGTCTTCTTTAACAACAATCACACATTTGTTGTCAATCTGCTAGAAGCTGCCGGGTATGAAGTATCTCTTATTACCTCAGCGGACATTCTGAATCATCAACTGACAACCGCTAATTTCGATGTGTTTGTTCTCGATTCAAACTTTCCGAGAGAGAACATTATAGACAGTGTGAAGGAGTTCTGGCTTGCGGGAGGAGGAATATTGAGCATTTCTGATGGAAACATGTATCTAGCCTATTCAGGAATTCTACCTAGGGAAACCGAAGGTATCTCGAACGGGCGCGGTGTGTACTGGAAGTACACTCCTTATGATAATTCGAGCCTCACAGTAAGGAATCCCATTACTCAATCCTATCCTTCTGGTGGGCAAATTCTGGACCAATATCCGGGAGGCTTTGGAATCACTAGCGAGTCATATAGCTGGACCAACCTGACAGCTACATCTATTGCTGGTGACCTTACTAAGATTGCAGTCACCTCGAGCAACAGTGATCTGGTAAGAGCCATCTCACTCGATCCGTCCAATGAAGGCGGGAAAGTTGTTCAGATTGGCCTTCCAACATGGTACACATTCTATGTGTCATATCTCTCCAATTGGGGACCACTCCTCGTAGATTCCGTTGCATGGCTTGCGCCCAAGCCAAAGGCTAGAATAGCATTTGACATGAGCCATATGCCGTATTATGGCATTGATTCGTGGGACCCTGTTGCTAGCCATGTAGCGCTGTACACAAGTTGGAGAAACCTGATGGTTTCTGAAGGATACACTGTTGACAAGTTCTATCCATCTGCCCAGGGAAATCTAACAGCACAAAGACTAGCAAGTTATGATATCCTAGTGGAGGTACTTCCCACAATTGATTTCGCCACGGCTGAAGTTGCAGCCGTTCAGACATGGGTCGCGGATGGGCATGGTCTCTTGGTTATGGGCGACAACACGGGAATCAACAGTTACAACATGCATGTCAACCATCTACTGAGTTCATTGCCGCTCAATATCAGCAGCAGTACAAATGCCGTAACCGGAGTGAGTGCTTTCAATAACCAGAACCACCCGACAACCGAAGGCGTTACCGCCGGCGTTTACTTTGCAACCCCAGGTTTCGTCAACTACTCTGGATCTGTTGCGCCTTTGTGCGGCTCTGCAGCAGATCAGATCATTGTTGCCGCTTACCAGCATGTGAGCGGAAGAATCATCCTTGCTTCAGATATCAACTGGATGGAAGATGCCTACTTCCCCACGCACAGCAATAAGCAATTCTCAAGCAACATCATTGACTGGTTGTCAGTCGAGAATGGGGATATTCTGATATATACAGTGAATCTCGCTCCTAATCCCTTCAAGAGTCCCTTGGCTCTTGCTCTAAATCAGTTGGGCTTACACTTCTACCTGACCAACTCTTCGGTGTACACCAATATTTCGCTCTGGTATCAGGAATGGTCGCTCGTAGTAATTGCGGAGAGTAACTACGATGCCTCGTCCATCTATTCCAGCCTGAAGGAGTATATCGACCAAGGTGGGAGAGTGCTGATGGAAGCATGGAATCTCGATGCATACCCGACTAGTCCACTATGGGCGACAATGGGTGCACAGTTCGTACATGACTGGCAACATGCCGCACCAGTCTATATCTGGCAAACTGGGCATCCAATCTTTAACACACCAGTCCAGTACAATGCACCTACTCTGAATCTGACAGCATTCAGTGATCAGGGAGACAGAGTGAGCGTGTTTGACAACGCAACTGCTCTCGCAGGCAACTCTACAACACCCTCTGAGAATGGATCAACAATCGTTCTCAGAAACGATGGCCAGACTCTCCTGAACACCTTCATCATTGACGGTCTGCGTGGAGACGCTGATGATTCGGCATATGTGGATGCCTTTGAGATATGGATGAATGAGGTCTCTTTCATGATGCGACCGACAATTGACTCGCCTTCAGACTTTTCATACGAGGCCGGCTCAACGGGTCATAGCATAACCTGGAACCCCAGCAGCTATTCTCCTGCTTCCTATGCTGTCGATGTCAATGGGACCCCCGAGGTCAGTGGTGATTGGACTGGCACATCCACTACATATTCAGTTGACGGACTAGACCTAGGAGTCTATGTTGTGACTCTGACAGTTACCGATAAAAACGGTGAAACGGCGTCAGACTCGGTTACGGTAACGGTTGTTGACACAACCTCTCCTGTCCTGCTTGCTTCACCGAATAATCTCCAATACGAAGAAGGTACAGCCGTTCATCTGCTGAATTGGACTTACAGTGACCTATTGCCTGACTCCTATTGGCTACTAATAGACAGTGAAACTGTTGAATCAGGCAACTGGGACGGCTCCATGATATCCGTTAATGTCGGAGGGCTGTCCGCAGGGACCTACAGTGTAACAATCGCCGTGAATGATACCTCAGGGAACACTGCCACAGACATGGTCCAGCTGACAGTAACAGCACCTCCAACAACCACAACAACGACCACGGCAACCACCACGACAACGACTCCAACAGAAACTGGTAGCACATCGCAACCTCCTAGTTGGGGTGACAACACAACATGGATCCTGATGATTATTGCAGCAATAGCTGTTGTGGTGATCATTGTGGTCATCGTGTCGCGGAGAAGGAAATAACCAGGTTGCGGAGAGGGCCTTGTTGCTCTCTCCGCCCATATTGGCATCACGCTCACCAAGGAACGTTAGCATTAGTAAAAATGAATACAAAACAATCCATTGTTACACTGAGTGTTCAATCCAAATAGAATTACATTTTTACAAACATTAACTTATAAAATAATCAAATGAACTTATAAGGATGGTAGGACGTTCATGTTTTGAGGTGGAAAAGATTAGGCACGCTTCATCCTACATAGTCATAGCCTTGTTTCTCGCAGGTCTCTTTGTTGTGCCCGAGCTCGGAGTGAGCTCAACGGCACATCTGCAAGACACAGCCAATATGACAACACAAAGTAATACTAATGACCTTGTTGCAGGACTTCCAACGAAACCAGTCCTTCGCATGGCACTATATAATGAAACGAATACAACACGGCCCAACTATGTTGCTGGGGTTCTGAATAACAACTATACGGCTCTGTTCAATCTATTAGTTTCCTCTGGAATCAATGGTGCAGTGACACGCATTACCACTAATGACATCCTTGACCATCAATTGACAACCTCGAATTATGACGTCCTCATCCTAGCGGATAATTGCCCTAGGGAGAGCATTGTGAACGATGTCAAGGAGTTTTGGCTTGCCGGAGGTGGAATTCTCAGCTTTGACACCGGGGCCTGTTTCTTGTCCTACGCAGGAATTATGCCACGCGAAAATGAGAGTGTTTCGAATGGCCAGGGTGACTTCTGGCAATACATCTACAACGAGGTTGCAAATATAACAACCAGGAATCCTGTTACGCAGTCATACCAGCTTGGTGACCAACTGACATATCCGATTCCTGACCTTTCGGGCTATGCAACTTACTTCTGGGACAAACTGATGACCACATCTGTAGCCGGTGACCTCACGCCGCTTGCTGTACATGAGCACAATTCGAACTATGTCACAGCAATCTCAATGGATCCATCAACCAGAGGAGGAAAAGTGGTTCAAATCGGTATACCGCTGGACCCATGGGAGTCTGATTGGGAGAATATGATTATTGATGCCATTTCCTGGCTTGCCCCAATGCCAAAGGCTAGAATCGCTTTTGACATGAGCCACAGCCCGCTCTTCGGTATTGATGCCTGGGACTCTCTTGCTGGCGTTCCATCGCAGTACGCAAAGTGGAGAAACCTCATGGTATCTGAGGGCTATACTGTTGACAAGTTCTATCCATCTGCCCAGGGAAATCTGACAGCACAAAGACTAGCAAGTTATGATATCCTAGTGGAGGTACTTCCCACAATTGATTTCGCCACGGCTGAAGTTGCAGCCGTTCAGACATGGGTCGCGGATGGGCATGGTCTCTTGGTTATGGGGGACAACACGGCACTCAACACTTACAACATGTATATCAACCATCTACTGAGTTCATTACCGCTGAATATCAGCAGCAGTGCAAATGCAGTAACCGGAGTGAGCGCTTTCAACAACCTGAGCCATCCGACAACCGAAAGCGTTTCTGGCGTTAATTTTCCAACCCCAGGTCTCGTCAACTACTCCGGCAGTGTGGAGCCTTTGTGCGGCTCTGCAGCAGATCAAGTCATTGTTGCCGCCTACCAGCACGTGAGTGGAAGAATCATCCTTGCTTCAGATATCAACTGGATGGAAGATAGCTATTTCCTCACGCACAGCAATAAGCAATTCGCGAGCAATGTTATTGACTGGTTGTCAGTCGAGAGTGGAGATATTCTGATATATGTAGATAGCCCCTTTGCCCCTAATTACTTCAGGACGCCCTTGGCTCTCGCTCTGAATCAGCT